>NZ_JASCPN010000033.1:0-55904 GCF_029960155.1 Pseudomonas sp. PS01300
AGCGAGCGAGGATATGCCGCGAAAGCCCCTTGCAGGCAAGGCCTGGTGGCGGATAGGCCATTGGGGCGTCCGCTTCCTACCGATGGTTGCTGAGCTAGCCGCAGTGGTTGCCCTGGAACGACCGGCAAGCGGAGCGCGCAGGCCGTAGGCCGGAGGCGTGAGGATGGAAGCCCGAAGGGCCAAGACCCGGCGTGCTTTTGGCCGGGGCTTGGTTCACGACAGCCGCCCCCCGAATGGGGGCACGCCCATAGCGCGCTGCCTCGTTTCCCCTAGCGTTTACTGGGGAATTACTCAAAAAAGAGTTGCCATACGTGTCAACTTTTGCAACCATGAACCCAGTCAGATGATCTTTGCGAGACCTGGCAAAGCGGCTCCTAACCGCGATGCCGAAAAAACCGCCCTCCTACGGCGGTTTTTTTTTGCCCATAGAAATGCTCGCCAACCCGTTTTGTGATGGCACAGCGACAGCGGAGCCGGTAAGATCGCCAGCAGTCAGTTGTGACGTGCGAGCCGGGTGGGGTGCTTCCCGTCTAAAGATTCACTGCCAGGGACGCGGGCGTAGGAACCCGCGCGGATTTGATCCCCGGTTAACACCAGCCCCGCCCGCGTCTCGCAAAGATCATCTGACAATGCTCTTGTCAGTGCCATGTGTTCCGGAAAAGCATTGATAGGGACAGAGGCCCCAATCGAGGTCTTTGGAGATGAAAAATTTCCTAAAGAATCTCTCTATTCAGGTGCTCGCAAAGCTCCTGGTAGAGGCGATTCGCGATAGTTGGAACGGCTAATACCTGACTGACGGAGAAAGCCCGCTGAGGCCTCGGCCAACGCGGGTTTTCTTTTGCCCGCTATTCGCCTCGCTCGTTGTCCAGCTGGTGCCATAAATCGTCCTCGATGAACTCCGCGTAACGGTCGGCCACCTCGGCGCAGCCGTTGCGGCCTAGATCGCTGGGGTGACCATCTGCGTCGTACGCCACACCAGAAAGCACCCTGAATTCCAGCTCGCGATATCCCTGTGCGTCCCAGTCGCTGGACCATAAGCCTGGGTTAGGATCGGCCTCGATCACATCCGTGATTTCACACTGGATAACACAGGCCTCGGCGTCGATATGAACCTCATACACAATCGCCTCCCGGCGCATCTTCGCCTGGTTACACAGGGTCGGTGTCGCTCTCCAGACTGATGGCCGATGCCGGCTTATCGTCCCTCAGAGCGATGTACACGGCGTGGCGAACTTTGCCGGCTGGGGTCAACTCGGCAAACTTCACCTCGCACACAAGCTGAGGCTCTACCCATACCACGACGCCGCCCTGCAGCTTGGGCGGCGTACGTAAAGCCGACGTTCTCCGTACCAATGGGCCGAGCCGATTTTTGAGCCTGTCCAGCTCGCGTCCGGTGAATCCCGACCTGACACGACCAGCGTACTGCAGCTGGCCAGCGTCATCATGCAGACCGATCAGCAGCGAGCCGATGCCGGCAGAGCTCCGGGTGTAGCCCAAGATCACGAACTCTTGCCGCTGCACGCATTTGAGCTTGATCCATGAGCCATCCCGCTCTCCGGCGTAGGTACTGCCCAACCGCTTGCCTACTATGCCCTCGATACCGAGCGCGCAAGCGCTGGCCAGCAAATGCGCCGGATCCGCTTCGAGGGTTTCTGAGAACCGCACCTGGTCAAGGTCGACCTGTTCCAGCAATACCCGTAGCAGGTTGCGGCGCTGCTCGACAGGCCGGGGTCTGAGGTCCACGCCGTCGATGAACAAGAGGTCGAAGGCGAAGTAGATCAAGCGGTCGGTGTCGCCGATGGCAAAGGCTTCCTGCAGGGACTGGAACGCTGGTCGGTCGTCGTCGTCTTGCACGACCACTTCACCATCTAACCAAGCGCCACGGATGGGAAGTGACTGCAGGTCCTGGGCAAGACGCGGCATCCGCTTCGTCCAGTCGTAACCGTTTTTAGTGAACAGAGCCACGCCGGCATCGATGCGGGCAAACATGCGGTAGCCATCGAACTTGATTTCGTAAGCCCAGTCGCCGGCTGGTGGCCGTGTCACCAAGGCCACCAGCTGCGGCTGGATGCGAGCAGGGACCGCACTTTTCTTGGTAGCCATGACACCTGCGCCTCAATGGCACTCGATATGGTGTGGATTCTCCTGCAGACGGAAAGATCCGCCTTTTGTCCAGGCGGCTCTAGCCGCGCCGTACGGCCTGCATTACTGTATATGCAAACAGTATCAATTCGGTGCCCCATGAACGTTGTATCTATTCAGCCCCTTCGAGACTCAAGCCAGCTCATTTCGGTACTCGCCGGAACAGCTGCAGGCGGCTTTCCCAGCCCTGCAGCTGATTACTATGAGCCGCCGATTTCCTTGGATGAGTTGCTGAATATTCGGGCGCCGCATGTTTGGATTGTGCGTGTCCAGGGCGAAAGCATGCGTGACGCGGGAATCTACGACGGCGGGGTGCTGATCGTAGACCGATCGATCACTGCTAGAACCGGCCAGATCGTTCTGGCCTACGTGGATAACCAACCGCTTGTGAAACGGCTGGCCAAGGCCCCCGATGATCGTTGGCTGTTGGAATCGGCCCACCCGGACTATAAAACCATCACCCCCGATCAGTACGGCTCGATTGATGTGTTCGGGGTTGTTACCTGGGACCTGACCAAGCATGTCTGCTGACAGCTCCCGACCTATCTTCGCCCTGGTAGACGTCAACTCGTTTTACTGCAGCTGCGAGCGCATTTTTAGACCGGAGCTGCGGCAGCGCCCGGTCGTCGTTTTAAGCAATTCGGACGGCTGCATCGTGGCCCGTACGAACGAGGCTAAAGCCCTCGGCTTGAAGATGGGCGATCCCTATTTCAAGGTACGCGGTTTCCTCGAACAGAATGGTGTCGCGGTGTTCAGCTCCAATTACACGCTCTATGGCGAATTGAGTTACCGCGTTGGCGTAGCCATCGCCTCCCTGGTACCCGATTGGGAGCGTTATTCCATTGACGAACTGTTCTGCAGGCTAGATGGCCTTCCCGAGCCGATCATTGATGTAGGCCGGGCCATTCAAGCCCGCGTCCTGCAATGGACGGCGCTGCCAGTGGGTGTGGGCATTGGGCATACGAAAACTTTGGCCAAGGCCGCGCAGCACGCCTCAAAAGTGTGGCGTGAGAAGACTGGCGGGGTAGTGGATCTGCGCAAACCAGAGGCGGTCGAATGGCTGCTCCGGCGAATGCCGGTTGATGAGGTTTGGGGTATCGGGCGCCGTATGCGCGACAACCTGGCCAGCGACGGGATCAGCACCGCTTGGGAACTATCGCAAGCGGATGCGCGGGCCATGGGTCGCAAATACAGTGTCGTACTGGAGCGGACCATTCGTGAGCTGGCAGGCGAGTCGTGCATGGACCTGGAACAGACCGCGCCGGCCAAGCAATCGATCTGTTCCAGCAAGATGTTTGGAAAGCGGGTTCACACGCTCAGAGAGCTTCAGGAAGCACTGGCGACCTACATTCACCGTGCCGCTGAAAAGCTGCGCATGCAGCGTTCGCTATGCGGCGCTCTACGCATTGGCATCCAGACTTCGTTTCATGGCGACGGACCCAAGTACGCGAACGCAGCGACGTGCATTCCGGCTTTCCCAACCGATGATGTGCGGCAGCTGACGAAATCTGCACTGCAGGCGGCAGCAGAGATCTACCGGCCTGGCTTTGCGTATAGCAAGGCCGAGGTGCTGCTGATGGACCTGCGCAAGCGGGGAGAGTACACGCAGGATCTTTTCAGCCCAAGCCAGCCGGAGCGCTCGGATGCGCTCATGGCAACGATGGACAAGATCAACCGCCGATGGGGGCATGACTGCTTGCGTACTGCAGCGGTCCCACTGACGCCTGACTGGGGCATGCGTCGTGCCCTGCTTAGCCCTAGTTACATGACCAGCTGGGATCAGTTGTGGACGGTGCAGTGTCGGTAATTCTCGCGTGCGAGAATTAGCTAAAGCTCGGCTTTAGCCTGGGCCGACAATCGCTTGCGCCGGGCGCCGATGCTGGCTCGCGAAACGCCTGCCAGCTTCGCCACCAGCGCATCAGGCACCTTGCCCAGCAAGTGATCGTAGCGGGACGCTACCGAAACACGCTTGTAGGGCTGAATGCCCAAGAAGGCGCAGCGCTGCATTATCACAGGGTACGGTACGCCGGTTTTCCGGCTGATCTCTGTCGGCGTCATGGTCGCAAACAATGATTCGTAACCCAGCAACGGGCCGTGAAAGTCTGGTACTGGATCTGGTGTTGCACTGCCTAGCAACGGCGGGATGGGTTCAAAGCCAAGCCCCTCACGTACGTCCTGCACCAGGTCCAAATCAACGCCGGCGAGCTGGGCGATCTCCTGGTCACTGACGTAGCCAAACAGCGGCTTATAGGGCCTCAGATCGTGCCCGATGGGCAGCACCTGCTTGCGTGGCGCGGGCCGGAAAAAGGGCAAGATGCCCAACGACTCGCGGTAGGCCTTGACGCTTTTGGCGTCCACGCCGCAGCGGGCAGCTATCGAGCTGTCTGCGACAAAGCCTAAGAGATCTTTGAAGGGTTCGATTTTTTTGCCGACAGACCATGGAGGAATCCCCAGTTGCTCACGGCGACGGCGCACGCGGTGCGGGGTCGAGCCGATCAACCGGGCCAGTTCAACGTCCTTGATCTGGCCCAACTTGCAGTCGTACAGCGCCCAGTCAATGGTGGTCATCTTAGGGGTGCCGAGCCGGGGGGAATGCGGGAATGCTCAAGCCTCGCGGGTCCGCACTGGCGTCCCACGACCACCATCCGGTTGGCCCGTAGTGCCGCGTGTAGTAGGCGCACTTCACTTCCTTGCGGGCCAGGTACTTCGGATCCTGACGCCCGTAAACTTCCATCGGTAGCTCCCTGCCGGCGCCTACGTCCATCAGCCAGAAATCGGGAAACACCTGTTCCTGATCCGCATCAAAACGCATCGGCTTGATGAATCTGCGCCCCTGATCGCGGAGCAACGCCTCGATCACCGCCTCATAACCCGACTCAACGGGTATCCACTCGTCACTGACAACCATCAGGGCCACATTGAGCGCTTGGGCTTTGCTGGGCACTGTGGGTTGATCTGTCTGGACAATGGCAATCACTCGGCGTCCTTCGCGCCATCCACGCAGCGCGGCGGCGTAGCTCCTGGCGGTCCTCTGCCATAGTTCTTCGTCCATGAGCAGCCGCGGTACTCCGTGGAAGCCAGCGATGGCGAGATAGCCGCTCATTGCGTGTTCGCGTTCTTCGGAGTGCGCCGCCAAGGGGGCGACGACGATTAGGCGGCGTTTGTTTCTGATCGCGCTGGCCACCTTTTGACTGTTGGCGTCGGCCTGCAGGCCAGCCGAACTCGTAGCAATGAGCAGAGCGTCACCAATGCGCATGCGCGAAGCGAGCATGCGGTCTGCAGCGTGCTGCAGACGGCTGTGAATCAGGCCGAGTCCGCGCTTGCCCGCCATACCTGGTACCCACTGGTTGAGGCCTGCTTCGCTCCAGAGCAAGTGGAGCAAGCCACACAAGGTCATCGCCGGTTTGGAAGGCTTGCTGCTCGATGGGGCAGGGGAAGTACCCTCCATCGGCTGGTTTTCTGCCGGATCCTTCTTGCGAAGCGAAAGGGTGAGCTTGATCTTGAGGTCGCCATCCTTGGTTTCTTCGACCACGCCCTTGCTGTAGGCACCTAATCCCGATTTGTCGGGATCAGGCGAGTAGTACAGGCAATCAAGCGCATGCTCGGCGCCGGTGTGCGGATAGCGGGACAGGTGAAACGAATCCTGTTCGGATCTGTGCCGTACGGCCAAGCGTCGAGTGCCTTTGCCTGGGCACAAGCAACGCACCAGGGCCTGGCCGTGTGCTTTCTGCAGTATGCCTTTCCACTGCACCGCATAGCCTGGCTGGGTCTGGTAGGCCTCGGAATACTGCTTGGCATTCTCGCCTTGTCCGATGCTTACCGGGTAACGTTGATCGGCCATCGCTGCTTCCTCCGTGTCGCTGTGAAATCTCCAGCGCTCGATGTACAATAAGCGCGTGGATTTTTGCTCCTTCGCAAAAACCTAGAAACCCGCAAGCATTGCCGTGCTGCGGGTTTCGTCTTTTATGGCCGCTCGGCCATTCAGGCTTTGAAGCCGCCCAGCTCGATGACTGGCGCAACCTGGGAAATATCGATCTGAGTGGTAGTGCCGTTAGCACTGCGAAATTCCATTTCCATCGACGGTGGCGCTTCGTGCTGCAGCTGCTCCACGCAGCGTTTATTCAGCAACTCAAAAAGCCATTCCGCATCATTGACCGCATCCACTGGATCACGCGGCAGCGCTTGCTGCAGGCTGTGTTTGAGCCAGTAAGAAGTGGTTGGATCAGCCAATGCGGCCGCAATATCGGCGTCTGCTTCGCTGGCCATCAATGCCTTGTTTGCAGGTTTGGTTGTGGCCTGGATGGCCAGCTGGTCGATGGCCACCAGCTCCTGCTTGGTCGCCTCATCCAAGCCACTGTCAAAGTGAACCAGCTGGGTCAGTCCGGTCAGTTGCCACCAGGCCGAAGAAATCCCTTCATTGCGGTCTGCCCCACTGGGCAATGCCAAAGCCCCGGTCAATTCCACCAGGTGTTGCTTGGCCGATTCGATAAGAGCCTGCTGCAGGCGCGCATAGCGTTCATCAGACATTTTCGGTTTCCTCGGTTGCTGACTTCTGCGCCGCATCGAGAGCGGCGACAACGGTGCAGTGGTCAAGCGACACAGCGCCTGACAAACCATCCACGAAGATGACGGCCTGGCCACACATCACCCACGCATTGCCCCTTGTTTCGGCGCGATGTGTTTCACCCTGCCCGTAAATTTCGGCGTAGCTGACCAGGGCACCATGCTTGTAGGTGGTGTTCCAGTCGTGGCACTGGGCCTTGGCGTGCAGCTCTTGCTGTTCAAAGCTCATGGTGGTTGGCTTCGGCATCGGGCTTTCCTTGCGTGTTAGGTGAATTGAATGAAGAAATAACCCGCATCGGCGCCTTGCGGTGCCTTACGGGCCTGCTGATCAAGAATGAGGTGGCCAATGCCATCCTCAAAGATGCCTTCGTACCGAGGCCCTATGTCCTCCAGCTCTGAGGCGTTTAGCTGTAGCAGCCACATGTAGCGGGAGCTGGGTTCATAAATCGGGTCCTGCAGAAAAGCAGGTCGGCCTGACACCTTGCTGATTTCCAGACCGAAATCATCGTCCTCCAGCTCGGCATCTTCCTCTGCCTCGGTGAATTCCTCCTTGCGGATGAATGCACGGTCGAGAATGAAGGCCGAGTCGGGTGGCGACAGCTCATGATCGGTGAGGGTGTGGAGAATCACCCTCGCATACCCGCTATCCCGTGCAGCTTGCAGCTCTGATTGCTGATGCACCGTGTATCGCCGCATGGTCGACAGGTTGAAACCGTTGGCCTTACGGTTCGGCGCAATGAACACCGTCATGGCCATGCCAGGCGGCAGGAAACTAACTGGCAATAAGGCCTCGGTGATCGTACAGAGCGGGGTCAGAGGAACCTTAGTGTCCGGCAATACCGGCCACAACGCAGGATCGTTCATCCGTACGCTGCCGCCGAATTGACCGATTCCTAGGTCCTCTTTGCTGAATGTGATTTTCCACATAGTCCCTCCTTGGCGTTTCTGGCGTCAGTTGCCGTGGGGGATAGAAGGCATATCCGGCAACATTCCTTCCAGTGATTCCTGCGCGGGTGGATCCATACCTGGCCCTGCAGGTAGCTGAATGTCGCCGTCTTCCATTGTCGGCAGCTGCTTGAGCTTGGCATCGCCCAAATCGGCCTGGTCCTCGGTCGATACCAGTACCCGAGCGTTAAACAGGGCGAACTGCAGGTTGTCCCTTTTATCCGCCCATGCAATTCGGCTGTTCACTACATAAGCGAGCGTCCCGCCACGTTGGCCACCGACGCTGATGGTCTGTATCCAGTTATGCTTGGTCAGAATGGCAATGGCTCGTTTGGTGGTAGCGACAGACGTTTCCATCAGCTTGGCCAGAGTGGCCTGACTGATGATCAGCGCACCTTGCTTGTCCATGTGTTGCACGAGGATGTGCATCAGTTGAGCAGCGCGGGGCGCTTGTGCTGTCAACGCAGCCCACGCTTCATGGCCAGCGCGTTCAGTCTGTACCCAAGTACCGCGCTGGGCCGGCTGCGCATAGGCGCGGATCTCGTTATTGTCACTGGCCATTAAGCCTCCTACGGTGTCGTTACGTGATCGATATCTTCCAGATTTGTTAGATATCGTTCATGAGTCACGCATACCCTAGCTCATCTGGTGAGCGATGGGTAGCTCATCCTTGCACGTTATCTTCCAAATCTTGTGAGATATCTCTCACACATGAGCTAGGGGTAGCTCATCGAGGGGGGTAGCTCATACTGTGAGCTAACCTAGCTCACGGATGATGAGCTAGGGGTAGGTCATAGATAGTGAGCGATGGTCGCTCACAGATCATGATCGGAGGTTCGTGCATAGTATGAGCGAGGTGCTGCCCTGCAGGCCGCGAATTACAAGGCCCGGCAAGTCGTCGTTCTTATGATCTCCTAACCCCAGCTGCATTTGCTTTGGCTGTTAGGGCCTCAAAGTCGCCTGCCGGCGGCGGCCAGTCGTGAATGGCTGACAGACTCCGGCTGCGCCTGCGCTAGTCACCCATTCCCGCCCGGCTCGACTGACAGCTCATCACGAATACGCATCACGGTGGTGGTTGAACAGTTCGCGTGCCTGGCAGTAGCGCGAATCCCGAGGTTCGCGCCCAGTAGCTCACGCACCCGCTTGCGCAGGTCCTCGTTCACTGGTCTGCCCTTGTACACACCAGCTGCTTTCGCTTTGACGATGCCCTGACTCTGCCGCTCCCGCCGCTGCTGATAATCCTTGCGGGCAATTGCCGCCATCATGTCGATCATCATGTAGTTGATAGCCGACAGCATCCTGTCTGTGAATTCATCGTTGGTGGGCAGGGTCATGCCCTGGTGACTGGTAGGGAGGTCGATAGCGACGATACGCAGACCGCGCTGGTCAATCGCGGCCCTGAGTTCCCGCCAATCCTGATCACCCATGCGCGATAGTCGATCAATGCTCTCCACCAGCAACACATCGCCTCGCTTGGCGTCTTTCAGCAAGCGGATGAGTTCTGGCCGGTTGGCATGGGAGCCGCTGGCGTTCTCCATGTAACTGGCCGCAATGGCGAGGCCGAAGCCGGCGACGAATGCTTCCAGCTGATCACGGGCGCGGCTAGCGTCCTGATCATCGGTCGAAGCTCGTAGGTAAGCGCGGATGAACATTGGGAATACCGTATCAGTATGGGTGTACTCAAATCAGTGTATCAGAATGGGTGTATTTTTTGTTTCCGAGCCGAAGGGGCAGGGCAGGGCATCCCTGTATCATATGGGGTATACCCATTTGTGACGATATAGTTTCCC
The DNA here is from genome assembly GCF_029960155.1 of Pseudomonas sp. PS01300. NCBI lineage: Bacteria > Pseudomonadati > Pseudomonadota > Gammaproteobacteria > Pseudomonadales > Pseudomonadaceae > Pseudomonas > Pseudomonas sp. PS01300. The sequence continues at coordinate 9,441 of NZ_JASCPN010000033.1, forward strand.
GGTCCCCGAAGTGACGAATGCGAGGGTTGGGCGCCTGGCCAGCCGCCTAGCCCGTGGGCGCAATGTCAGTCAATTCGTCACTTTAGGGACCGGTCCATTCGTCACTCCAGGGACCTGGATCAGCCTTGCAGTTTGCTGAATTCGCGATACAACCGCGCCAAGAGAGGTTGAGCGGCTTCCAACTCGGCCAGTTCTGCCGAGGTAACTTTTCGACGTTCCAAAGCGCTTACCACGGGTGCTGCCAGCTTCTTGGCTTCTTCCTCGCCGAAGTCTTTGACCCATTGGTCATATCCGCCTGGGTATCGGCCCTGTTCTCCGGCCTGACGCAGATCAAACAGCGCCTGGTCATCCTCCTGGTGCGCGTGCTTCAACTGCTCAGTCCATTTCTTTCGGTCTGACAGCTCAGGGCCGAAGATTTCGAGCAGCCGGGTATCGGCCAACGTACGCAGTGAACGGTTGATACCCGCCAAGCTTTCCTGCAATGGCTGCAGCAGCTGGGCGAGATCCTTATCGGTTGGGGTGGTCATGGTTCAACGTCCTTGGTGGTCATGGAATGTGTCTGCCAGTACCGAAGCCGTTCGGCGTCGGCCTCCAGCACGAAGCGATCAATCATTTCGGCAGGTGCGCAGATCTGCGCGCACCGCCAGCCCTCCGGGGTCTGTGTCAGGTAACTGGAATAGATCTTGTCGCGGATGGCCAAGGCGCGCTGCTTGGTAAGTCCGTGCGCATTGGCGACCGCGACAAGGCCCTTGCCTTCGACCAGGATCTCGAAGGCTACGTCGAGGCTGCGTGAGTGCATTTTCGACTTGGTGCGGATCCGCTCGAATTCCTCTCGGGGGATCCGCAGGTCCTGGTCAGGATGCCGGGCGGTCATTCAGAGTCTTTCCATCGCTCGGCCAGCTGCGCACGGGCTTTCTCCAACTCGGCCTTGAGGTAGGTGTTTTCCGAGGTGAGGGTTTCCACCTGTGCTGACAGCACAGCGTTTGCCTCGCGCAGTTTGCCCAACTGGTCATCGAGCAGGGTTTGCTGGGTCGAGTTCGCCGGTGCGCCTTTATCGGATCCTTTCTTGGATCCGCCGTTATGTACGCGGAGGGCTTTGGTGTTGCGCAATGTGGTGCGGACCTCCTGGCGGAGGTTCAGGTCTTCATTGCCCTCTGCGCGCTCCAGTAGATCCGCAGCAGCTTGCGGGTCCAGTTTATCGAGGCGGCTGATATCGTTGACCGTCGAGATATCCGCAGTGATGCCACGGGCGACCGCCTCGCGGCCTGCGCCTTCCTTGGTGACGTTCACCAGATAGGAAAGGCGTTCAGCCACCCAGTTTATCCCTTTGGACCATTCAGCAGCGACCTTCTCCAGGGTGCCGAGCCTGTCCTTGTCTTCCTGCAGGGCAAGTGCCAGTTCCAGCTGAGTGAGGTTTTCGCTGTGAACGTTTTCGGACCGCTGAATGCGCTTCGCTTGAGCATCGGTGAGGTCTTTCACCGTCACTTCGACCAGCACACCCGCAATGATGCACGCCCTATAACGGCGTTCACCGGCAACCATCAGGTACTTGAAGCCTGACTCAGGGTTTGGGTGCAGTCGTATTACGCAGGGTTCGATCTGGCCGTTTACCAGAATGTCGTCCGCCAGTTCCCGCAGCGATTCCTCAGAGAATCCTGGGTTGTCTTGGCTACGGATCTGCTTCACACACTCGATTTCGCCAGGGTTGACCTTTTCAATCAGCGCACCTTCGTTGGCCGGGCGCTTTTGAAAGTCGGAAAGCTTTTTGGCCGTCGCCGCAACTGCACGACCAAAGGAGTTTTTCTTCTCCGTCATGATTCAATCCTCACTCCGCAAAGACCTTGCTAAGCACCGCTGCGCAGGCCCGTTTCATTTCTTTACCCGCATCCCGCTGACTCCCGCTGCGAGCTTTACGCCACACAGGGTTGCCGGCTGCCAGAGATTTGTTGATGCAGGGGCGGTGGGTGATTTGTTCGTTGAACATGGCCTCGCCGTGTTCCTCGCGAAGGCTCGGCAAGATCTCCAGTTCTTCGCTTGAGCGGCTATTGATGAGGTTCGGCAAGAAACCTAGGAAACGCAGGCCCGGGTTGTATTGATCCTGCACAGTTTCAATTGTGGCCATCAGCTTCGGCATGCGAGCCAGCGTGAATGCGCTGATGTTGAACGGAGTGACAACTGAGTCAGAAGCCGCTAGGGCGGCAATCATGCGGCGCTGCAGGTTCGGCGGAGTATCGATCAAGCAAAGGTCGAACTCGTCATTGAAGCGGTCCAGAGCCTTGGCGAGATTGGTTACAACGTCCAGCTCCATATCATCCACATCCAGCAGCGCTACGTCGGCCTCGATCAGCCAGATGTTGGGCGCAACCTGGCGCGGGACGAAGCCGGCGTGCTCGTCAGTGAAAAGCTGACTGGCCATGAGGTAGGGCGTATCGTCGCCATCCTCGATAGGGGGGAAGAACTGCGACAGGTCGCTTTCGTCCAGGTCGAGTACAAGCACACGTTTACCTTGTTCTGCTGCATAGCAGGCCAGGTGGGCTTCAAGGGTGGTTTTGCCAACGCCACCCTTTTGGTTCGCAACGGCAGTGCGTTTCATGGTGACCTTCCTATGATCTCCGGTGGAGCAGTGGATTGAACGTGGGATCATGCTTGCATCAGTAAACCCCATAGTCAACCCCTAAAAAGGGTTTACTAGATTTTCTCGCATGCGGGAAATTGATAAGGGTCACGGATCAGCGCTGTGGCTTTCTCGCATGCGAGAAAGGTAGGGAAGGGAGTTGCTACACTGCGCGCACGTCAACATGTGTCGTACGGGATGGTTTCCTTGCGTACAGATCCTGTTGGCCAGGGTGGCAGTTCGGGGCGGCTCCCAGCTGCCACCTGACCACCCTCCAAAGCCCGTCCTAGACCGTTCGTCGGGCAATCTGAGCAAAACGTATTTCTCGTTGTCTGCTGCGCGAGGTGTCTCATCCCCGAAACACCTTGTTACCCGGCACGAAGCCGGCGTCCGTGCATTGCAGATGCCAGAAATATGGATATTTCCTTTTCAAATCAAAGACCTATTCAAATCACACCCTTACCAGGCGTTAGCCAGGGGCTTGGCCGTTCGTCGCCGAATGTGATGGATCCGATATTTCTCACAGTGAAACCTTGATTTCGTGAAATGAAAGGCATATCTTAAACCACGAAACACGGATTTCATGGATCAAAACTCGAAAGAGGGAAGAAATGCGAGGTGGGATCTAGAACAAAATCGAAGAGGACTCCAGTATCGCCCCTGTATTTGGCCAAGAGCTGCCCAGGGGAAGAGATGCAGAGCCTAGAGAAGAAAGATCTGGCGGTTTTCGCCGTCGCCCAGCCGGATTACCGAGTAATCCTTAATGAAAGGCAGGAAAGCGACGGTCGGAAATGGGAATTAATCATTGAGAGCCCTTCAACGGGACAACGCTTCAACGTAGTAACCTCGTTAGGGAAAACACGGTTATTTAAGAATGCCGATACTGCTATCGACTTCATAAAGGATACCTGCCCTAACAATCCTAATAAGGCAATAACCGTAACGTACGGGGGTTCCCCGTCATGATCAAAGAGGCAATGGTATGCAACTCTCTGCTCGCAAAACTCAACGCAACGTAGGTATCAACGACAAACAAACCTGGCGGACCTGGCTCAAGGACAAAGCCACTGCAACTCTGAAACAAGTTCTCTCGCAAAAGACTCCATCGCACAAGGCATTGATGCGCGATGACTGGATGGCCAAGGCCACCAAGATCGCAGTGTTGGGGTCGCTGTTCTCCTTCGCAATCCTCCCTGAAATCGCCAACGCGGCAATGGATTTCAGCGGCCTGAAAAACCTGGCCAAGGACGTAGTGTCCTTCCTCATCTTTGATATCGGCTACTACCTGGGCATCGCAGCCATTGCGTTCTGCGGTTTCCAGGCCAAGTCGGGCCGTATGTCGTGGGGCCAGTTCGGCTGGGCTGTTGCCGGCGTGTTCCTGGTGTTCTTCTCGCCAAACCTGGTCGATACCATCAAAACCGGTGCGCAAACCGCACTGAAGTGAGGTAAGCGATGGCCGAGTACGACGACCTTGAAGAAGGTGAAGTGCTCGTATTGGCAATGGCCCGGCCTTCAATGGTCGGACCATTCACATTGTCGAGCATTCTTATAAGTCTGATAGCACCTGTGCTGTTAGCACTGTTGATTCGATCACTGTACCCGTTGGGTCTTATCCCAGTCTTGTTTGTCATTTCGTATTGGATATGCAGTAAAGACGTATATCTATTCGGAGTTTTACAGGCAGCAAGTAACTTGAAGGCATCGCGGTTACGCAAACTTTGGGGGTATCGCAGTTATGCGCCTCGTTGATAAGGCATTCAAAAAGCTGACGCGAAATATGGATCTTTCGCTTGGTGTTCAGCATCCAGAAGCTGCGGCACTGGATGATGATGAAATGCTGGTGAGCGCAATGGTGCCGTATGACGTCCACTACGATGACGAAACCGTTATCACCAGCGAGGAAGCGCTGGTCCAAGTCATCAAAGTGGACGGCCTCTTGTTCGACTCGCTTTCTGCCGAGCAGATCAAGCGCTTCGAGCAGCAGCGCAACACTGTGTTCCGCACCATCGCAAGCAGTGACCTGACTGTCTACGTCACGTTCGTGCGCCGCAAGGTGACCGACTTTCCTGATGGCGTAGGCGGTACCTGGTTCTCCCAGCAGTTCAACAAGCGTCTTCGCCAGCGCTACGAGAGCCGTGGTTTCTACATCAACGATATCTACATTTCGTTGGTAAGAAGGCGTTTTCGTGCGGGTATGCCTGGTCTGATGGATCGGGCTATCGCGCTGATGACCGGTACCGAGGCCACCAAGAATGAAGCGGAATCGCTGGATGCGATGGCCGACTCGCTCTACAAGGCCTCCAACCTGGTGCTGCGTAGCCTGGCTGACTACGGTACTCGCCGGCTACGGGTGCAGCGTCATCCTGAGCCGCGTATGGGCCGTATTGATCGTGAAACCGCGTTCAACGCCGTGCAGCGTTTCCAGCTGCAGTGGCATGACTTCAAGGCAACGGTTGGTGATCACGAAGTCTACGAAGCGGAAGCCGTGCATGACTTCCTGGGTGAGGAATTCTGCGAGCTGAGCAGTTTCTTCAACTACCTGATCAACCTCGACAACCGCAAGGTGCCCGTGTCGGACCTGCTGATCAGAGAGTCGCTGCCATACGCCCGGCTGAATTTCCGGGTCCTGGCCAACATGTGCGAGATCCGTGGCAGCACCGAGTCGAAAATCGGCGCGATGCTAAGCATGGGCGAGTGGCCGCGCCGTACACCGTCGCGCATGCTCGACAAGTTCCTGCAGCAGCCGGTGGAGTTCATCATCACCCAGTCGTTCACCTTCCAGAACCGGATTGAGGCTGAGCAGGGGATGCTGGATGAAACCCGTCGCATGACCGTGGACGACAAGCACAACATTTCTGAGGACGACCAGAAGGAACTGAAACAAGGTATCAGCGACCTCCGCCGTGGCAATGCGGTCAATGGTGCGCATCACCTGACCATTTTCGTGCATGTGCCATCGCTGCCAATGAATACCGAGGCAAACCGGGAGATCAACCGCAAGCGCCTGGATCATGCGGTTGGGCTGGTGGAAGGTTGCTTTGTTGAAATGCTGGTCAAGCCAGTGCGTGAATGGTTCGCTCTGGAAACCTTCTTCTGGTCGCAACTACCGGGCCAGAAAGAAGCGCTGATCGGTCGACGCGGCAAGATCAAGTCCAGCAACTTCGCCGGGTTTGCATCCTTGCACAACTACGCCCGGGGCCGTCGCGATGGCAACCTGTGGGGGCCTGCGATCACCGCCTTTGAGACGGAGAGCTACACGCAATACAACTTCAATTTCCACCGTGAAATGGAAGGCATGGTAGCGGGCCATTTAGGCATGGCGGCTGATACCGGCATGGGTAAAACCACGCTGCTGACCCTGCTGATCTCCGAGGCAGACAAGGCTGAGCCGCTGGTGTTCTGGTTCGACAACCGCTTTGGGGCAAAGGTGTTCATGAAGGCTATGGGCGGCGTTCACACCACGCTTTCCCCGCACAGCAACATGCGCTGGAACCCGCTCAAGCTGCCCGATACGCCGGAGAACCGTGCGTACCTGGTCGATTGGCAAGTGCAGATGCGCGAGTGCTACGCCTCGACGCCGACCAGTGCCGAAGACATTACCCGGTTCAAGGCAGCAGTGGAGGAGAACTACGGTCTGCCGCTTGCTGATCGCCGTCTGCGTAATGTGGTCTGGACCTACGGCCAGGGCGAACTGGCCGACATTATGGCCATCTGGCATGGCGCCAAAGGTGTTACCGGCGCTAATGCGGGTGTGTTCGACAATGCCGAGGACTCCATCGACTTCTCGCAAGCGCGGCACTACTGCTTTGAAATGATGGAGCTGCTCAAGGGGGGTGAAGCCCGTCCCGAGCTGCCTGTCGTGATGAGCTACCCGCTGCATCGGATCGAGCAGGCCATGAATGGCCGCCCGTTCATCCTGGTACTGGAAGAAGGCCAGAACCTGGTCAAGAACGAGTTTTGGCGCAAGAAAATCGACAACTTCATCATGCAGATCCGCCGTAAGAACGGGCTGATTATCTTCGTGACGCCGGATGCCAAGTATTTCCGCAGCGAAACGGACTCCATCGATAAGCAGACCGTCACCAAGATCTACCTGGCCAGCGACCAGGTGAAAGATGAAGACCATGAAAACCTGACGGTGGCCGAGCGGGAATGGCTACGCAAGCTCAACCCGAAGGAACACAAATTCTTGATCCGTCGTGGTCGGGAATCGGTGCGGGCTTGTTTCGATCTCTCGTCGGATAACCCTGATGAGGACCTGTCCGACTTTATCCCGGTCCTGTCCTCGAATGACGTTGGTGTCGCCCTGATGGATCAGATCATCGAGCGCCTTGGCACCGACGATCCATCGGTCTGGGTACCTGTGTTCATGCAGGAAGCCAAGGCCAAAAACACCCACAACTTGAAGGCGGTTCGATGATGACAACTATCAAGAAACTCGGCTTGGCAATCGCCGTTTCCGTGGCTATATCCGGCCAGGCCTCCGCAACCGGTGTGCCTACTGGTGACGCTGGCACCTGGGCGGCTCTGGCGCAGAACCTGGCTGTGCTGCAACAGCAGTACCAGACGCTGAAAGACCAGTACGAGACGCAGGGCAACATCCTGAACAACCTGCAGGGTGCATACGGTCGCGGCGCGATTGGCCTGAACGAGTCGATTAACTCGGCCTCGGTCGTACCTGGCTCTTGGCAAGAGGTGGTGTCTCGGCAGAACAGCGGCGCTTACGGAAGCAAGCAGAGCTACTACGAGCAGTTGATCAACACTTTGCCGCAGGAGCTGTTCACCGCACCGGAAAGCAATCGTGCCAAGGACTACCAGCTCAGTTCTAACTCGGTTGTGGCTGCGCTGTCCGCAGGTGATGCGCTTTACAGCGAAGTGCAGGTCCATCTGAACAACTTGGCCACCCTGTCCCAGCAAGTGGACCTGACGACCAACGCCAAGGATGCTGCCGACCTGCAGAACCGCATCGCCACTGAAAACGGCATGTTGACCTCGGCCCAATCGAAGCTGCAGGCCCTGAACATGAACCTGCAAGCGAACCTGGCCAACCAGGAAAACCAGGCTACGGCACAGAACGAACAGTTCTTCCGCTGGAAGGACGAAAACTGATTCTCGCGTGCGAGAAAGGAGAAACCCTATGAAAGCGCTCTGGCTGATCCTCAAGGTAATCACCTTCCCGGCATGGGCACCGCTCTGGTTGACCTGGAAGCTTGGCAAGTTTCTGCTGGTTCTGGTGCTGGTGTCCGCCGCCTCGGGTTGCGTAACCAACAGCGGCACCATCGACAAGTCGCCATGCGCCTGTGAATTCACCCCATTTGTCATCCAGCACAAGGAGTCCCGCAATGCGTAAGTTCTTCACCCTGACCAACATCATCTGCGTGGGCGTGGTCGGCTTTGCGGCGGCGTCGATCATCTACGTCAATGTCACCAACATCAATTTCAGCTCTACGCCGGAGGACGAAGCGGCGCCGGTAGTCGAGGTGCAAACCGGCAATCCTTTGCTGAAAGCAACCAAAGACGATGTAGCAGGCTGGTTCCCTGGCACCTGCTTTGCCGAGATCTACATGCAAAACCCGTCGTACAACGGCGGTCTGGTGAAAGGCTGCATCGACAAAACCGCGCAGGAGATCAAGGCCCAAACCGGAGCTGCCTTGAGTGCTGAGGACTTCCGGTCGCCCGAAGTGATCTCCCACTTCAAGACCGTATACGGGGCCGGGAATCCATGGCGCAGCTGACGTTACAAGGCCTGGTTGGGGCCACTGACGAAGTAACCACTTCCTTTGTCAGTGAGGTCTTCCCCAACCTGGCCAGCATGGTAGAGCCGCTGGTATGGACTCTGGCGGTGGGCTACTGGGTCGCTTTGGGTCTGCAGATGTACAACGGCCATGTTTCAGTCAAAGGCTGGGATATCGTCAAGCGGGCCATGTTGACCGCCCTGGTGTTTACCTGCCTGAACTGGTCCGCAGGCGGGACGGTTCTTTATCAGGCCTGGGGCGCTTGGACCGAAAGTATCGCGTCAAAGATCATGAGCGGCGGCGTAAGCACGAACTCCATGCTCGATGCGCTTTACGTCGATATTGGCAAGGTCGCCAGTACGCTGATGAATGTCAGCTGGCGGCAGGCAGCGATGATCTTGATGGGGACCGGCCTGTTTGTGCTGAACTGCATCCTGTTTATCGCGGCTGTGCTGAACATGCTGATTGCCAAGTTTGGTGCAGCAATCGTCATGGCGATACTACCGATCATGATTGGCTTTATCTTCTTTGATGCGGTGCGCCAGTGGGCAATGAACTGGTTTAGCAAGATGCTGAACTTCTCATTGATCTACATCCTGTCGATTGCTGTTGTCCGTTTTGGTTATTCCGTGTTCGGGGATGCAATCAAAGAAGTGGCCGCAACGGCAACTGTTACAGATGCCGCCCTGATCACTGCGCAGCAATGGGGCCAGTTGGTGATTGTTGAGGGTGTCATGATCATTTGCATGCTGCAGGTGCGCGGTTGGGCAGCAGCATTGTCATCGGGCGCGGCTGTTGGTGGTTCATCGCTGGTGCTGATGGCACTGCGTACTTTAGGGGTTCGTAAATAATGGACAAACAAGACAAGCAATTTGATAAGGCTGAAAAAGCCCGTCGTAAGCGTGAAGTCGAAGGCAACAAGACCCGACAAGAGCGCAATCGCTCGCTGTTCTTCCAAGGGGTGCAGGCTATCGCGATCCTGGGGCTTGGCTTCGCCGTGGCAAGCCTGGCGAATTCCAAGACCTATATTCCAGTGGTTACGGTACTGGGAGCTGACGGCGAGGTTCTGAAACAGCGTGTTATCGATCAAGATAACGTCGATCAGGAGCAGGCGATTATCGAGAAAACCCTGTTCGACATGATCCGCGCCTGTGAAACCTTTGACCCCAAACGCAAGCAGCAGCTGTCGGATACCTGTCATACCTACCAGACGCAGCAAGTCGCCAGGGAATATGAGGAAGTCACCAATCCAGAGAACCCACAAAACCCCTATGTTCTGCTGGGTGAAAACGATTGGATCGAAGGGCAGCCGTACTTGATGAACAAAGTTGGTGATGAATATCAAGTTGCGTTCAAGTCGATTACGCATAAATGGGGAGACAAGGAACCGGTAGAACGTCGTTACCTTGCAACCATCAAGATTGCGCATACTTTGGTACCCCGTGCCCTTGGGGATCGTTGGGAGAACCCTTTTGGCACGCTGGCCACTGTGTATCGCAAGAGCGAAGAACTGAGCCGCCGGTAATTCGCTGAACTGACAAGGAAACTAATCATGAAAAAACAGTTTGTTTTGCCGACTGCTATTGCTTTGAGTTTGTCTCTTTGCGCATTTAGCACCCATGCCGCGAAGTTGCCGAAGCCGCTTTCCAGTGATAATCGCGTAAAACAAGTGCCGTACGATCCCAACCAGGTTTATGAGTTGGTGGGCACTTATGGCTACCAGACTTCCATCGAGTTTGAAGCTGATGAAATGGTGAAGGTCGTGGCCCTGGGCGACACCATCGCCTGGCAGAGCATGCCATTTCGCAACCGTGTGTTTCTCAAGCCGGTAGAAGACAACGCCGACACCAACATGACGGTGATCACCTCCAAGCGTACCTACTACTTCCAGCTGAACAGCACCAAGGTCAAGTCGGGCCAGTCGTACCTGGTGCGATTCGTTTACCCGAACGCTCGCATCACCTCGTACAACCCCGAGGGGGAAACCCCTGCTGGCAGTACCCCGGTCACCAGCTCGGGCACTCCGGCATCGCCGAACATCAATTACGGCTACTCGGGGGACAAGGAAGCCATCGGCGTGCAGGGTGTGATGGACGACGGTCAGTTCACCAAGTTCCTGATCAAGAAAGGCGCCGATCTGCCGCAGTTCTACCGCGTACTGCCGGATGGTACCGAGGCGATGGTCGATGCTCGCCGTGAAGGTGAGTACATGGTCGTCAAGCGCCTGGCCAGCATGTTCGTCTTGCGCAGTGGTAATGCCTACGTCTGCGTTGAAAACCTGGCCAATCCCTACAAGCGCACCGTAACCCGTGGTGCCCGTGACGGCGGGGGGGCATAAAGATGGCCACCGAACCTACTCAACCTCAAGAAAAGACCCGTGACGAAGAGATCCGCGAGTGGAACGAGTCCAACTCGATGCTCAAGGGCAAGGCAGGCAACAGCAAGCGCAGTGGTATTGCCATTGCGGTAGCCGCAGTGGTCGCCTGTGGCTTCGCGTACATGGTTACCCATGGCGATGACGAAACCGAGAATAAAGACACGCTGAAAAAAGAAGAACTGGTCGCGGCCAGCCCGCGCAAAGTGATGGATCCGCCACCTCGTCGGGAGGCTGCGAAGGTCGCGCCGGTGAGCAATGAGCCGGGCGCGCCGGCAGATACGCCACGTTCGGTCGTTGACCGGCAGCAGCAAGGCGCCGTGAGCGATGAAGAACGACGCCGGCAGCAGCTGGAAATGCAGGCCCAACTGGAGCGGGAGAAAATGCTCGCGGCACGGCAGCGCTCGGCCATTTTCGCGACGGCCAAGGACGAAGGTTTTGACCAAGGGGCAGGGCAGGGCGCCGATGGCCAGCAGGCCAACGGTGGCTCTCTACTGGGTGGCGGTGGTCGTTCTTCACAAGGCCCGATGAATGCAAACGATGCTTTCGCCGCGTCTACCTACAGCGATAGCGTGCCGTTCACCGAAGCCCGTGTGATGGAGAACCTGGGATACAAAGTGCTGCAGGGGGCTGTCATCGAGGCAACCCTGCAGCCCCGCGCTCAAAGCCAACTGCCTGGTCAAATCTGCGCGTCGATTGCACAGGATGTATACGCCGCCGAAGGGCGCCGGGTAATGCTCCCGTGGGGTTCCTTGGTGTGTGGGAGCTACAACGCCAGCTTGAAGCCGGGCCAAGAGCGCTTGTTTACCATCTGGAACTTTGTGCGAATCCCGCGCCTGGACGGGCGCCCTCCGATGGAAATCCCGCTCAACAGTGCCGGTACCGACCAGTTGGGTACCGCTGGCCAGGGTGGCGTGGTCGACAACCACTGGGCGCAGATTTTCGGTGTCGCGGCTGCGGTATCGATCATCGGCGCCGGTGCCTCGAACAGCGGTGTTTCGTCGAGCGATCAGGAGAATTCCTCGTCCCGCTACCGCAGCGAAGTACAGGAAGCCGCCGCCGATTCGGCACAGACCATTTTGGGCCGCTACGCCAACATTCAGCCGACCGTGACTGTCCCGCATGGCTCGCGTGTCGTGATTTATCTGCAGCGCGACCTGGACTTTACCAAGGCATTCGCCAAGCAGGCCGAACGCGCCGAAAGCGGCGGCGTTACCTTCATCAACTGAGGACCGGATATGTCTGAGATTGCATCCTTTCGCACAAAACTGGGTCCGCTTGCTGGCATGTTGGATGACCCGGAAGTGACAGAGATCGCTATCAACGGTCCAGACAACGTATGGGCCGGCTACCGCAGTAGCCGGTTCATGCGTCCGGTTCCGGTTCAAGGTGTAACGCTTCCCCTGATCAAATCGCTGGCCAGCCTGATTGCCGCCCACACTGACCAGGAAGTGAGCGCCTACACGCCAATCCTGTCGGGGCGTATCCCAATCAATCTGGACGACAACGTGCCGGACAACGAGCGGGGCGACTACCGCGTCCAGATCGTCCTGGCCCCGGCTGTTGAGCAGCACATCGGCGGTATCGTCTGTATCCGTAAACCAGGGCGGAAGCAAATCACTCTCGATCAATACGAGGCTTCCGGTGCTTTCGACTTCATCAACCAGCCACGTGATCATGGCCAGTACAGCGATGATCACCTGGTTGAACTGTATCGGGCCAAGCGCTGGAAAGAGTTCTTCAAGGGCATCGTCAAGGCGCGCAAGAACATCATGGTTTCTGCCGGTACCAATGCCGGCAAAACCACTTTCCTCAACGAGTTGCTGCAGCATGTGGACGGCAACAATGGCGAGCGAGTAATCACCATTGAGGACACCCGCGAACTGCGCCCAGCGGGCGGGAACGTGGTGAACCTGATCTATTCGCGAGGTGGCCAGGGCAAGGCCCGTGTTACGCCATTCGATCACCTGGAATCGATTCTTCGCCTGACCCCAGACCGGGCAATTATGGGCGAGCTGCGTGGCGGCGAGGCGTTCCCCTTCCTTGAACTGATGAACACCGGTCACAGCGGCACGATGAGTTCTATCCACGCCGACTCGCCGGATCTCATGTTCGACCGCCTGGCATCAATGGCATCGCGTGGCGGTGCTGACATGAGCAAAAACCAGCTGATCGAGTTCTCCCGGCATCTGATCGATGTCGTTATCCAGTGGGAATACGGCTTCGATGGCCGACGCATCATCACGGAGGTTCACTATGCGAAAGCTGCCTAAGTTCACCCTGGCGCTGCTGGCCAGTGTCTGCGCGTCTGCCATGGTTCATGCCGAAGATGCACAGCCGACCCGGTTTTCCGAACTTGCCGCCAAGTGCGCGCCGACCGTTCACCCGTCCACGCTCAAGGCGTTGATCGGCAACGAGTCTACCTTCAACCCTTACGCAATCGGCGTGGTTGGCACTCACCTGCAGCGGCAACCGCAGTCCTTGAGCGAAGCCATCGCCACTGCCGAGCAGTTGGAACGGGACGGCAAGCGTTATGCCATGGGCCTTGGCCAGTTGCTAGTCACCAACATGCGTGCACGCGGGCTGAGCTATCAGGATGTGTTCGAGCCATGCCGCAACTTGCAGGCCATCAGCAACTTGCTGGTGGAGTATTACAAGCAGGCGCTTACGACCAGTAGCGACAAGCAAGAGGCGCTGTTGAAGGCCTTTTCGATGTACTACAGCGGCAACGAGCTGCGTGGCTTCCGCCCGGATCGACCTGGCGAAATGTCTTACGTCGAGAAAGTGGTTCACCGCGCCCTGAACCCCACTGCTGAGGATCCGATTGTGCCGGCTGTAGAGGGTGCAGAAGGCGCTGAGCCGATTTCCGTGGTTGCAGCTAGCGCCCCTGCCCGAAAAGCGCCGCAGCGCGCTCGTAGGGCCTCTGAACAGCAGGAAGGTCCATGGCTGACCTTCACTGACGACAATGGTCAAGCCGTTGCTGCCGCGAAGACTGAGACGGCCAGCAAGCCGCAGATCCAAGTCCACCTCAACACCGATGCCGAGGCTGATATTCCGAAGCGGGAATTCAAGCGCTTCGATCAACCTGCGCCACAACACTTTGAACAAGCCGAGGCGCAGCCTGTTGCCGAACAGCAGCAAGCCACCCCGTCATTTGTCCAGATCATCAATTGATTTCTCGCACGCGAGAAAAGGAGTTCGTATGCGCACCCCAATCATGACTTTCCTCGCTGCGCTGGCATTTGCCGGTACCGTGCAGGCGAATGAATTGCCGCAGCCACCAACTAATTACGACTACGGCTCTAAAAGCGATTCAGAAGCTTGTGGGGCCACCCTGTGTCTGCTGGGCATGATCCGCGACGGTGATTGTGACAAGTACGTCACCAAGTACTTCAGCATCATTCGAACGAAAAAAGGAAAATTCAGCCCGTCCAGAACTGCCGAGGCTCGGGGTGACTTTGTTGCCCAATGTGCTGAGGACCAGGACCGTGCTAAAGCGGCCAATGACAAATGGGGGACCGTACAACGTGGCTTCTAAGTTCACTGCAGTAAGGTCCCTTTCCTTGGCCGTAGCGATGGTGGCCAGCTCCCTGGTTTGGGCTGACCAAGCGCCTGCTTCGTCGGAGCCTGTAGCCGCACCGGTACTGGTCGATGGCGCGCGCCGCATTGAAGTCGGCTTCTCGCCGGAAGGCTCGGCACAGGACCTGGTACTGCGCACCATAGGCGCGGCGAAAAGCTCGATTCGCCTTTCGGCGTACATGCTGACCAGCCCCGATGTGACCAAGGCCTTGATCTCGGCCAAACAGCGCGGTGTCGATGTGGCGGTGGTGGCTGACCATCAAGGCAATCTGCAAGGCGGCGCTGCCCGCGCTGGCCAACATGCGCTGACATTGCTGGCCCGTGCCGGCATCCCAACCCGTACGGTGAAGGCCTACGCGATCCACCATGACAAGTTCATGGTGATTGACGGCAAGGCAGTTGAAACCGGCAGCTACAACTACACCGCTGCAGCTGCCAGAAACAATAGTGAGAACGCATTGGTCGTCTGGAACGACGCCGATCTCGCTGAGCAGTACCTGAACCACTGGCAGAGCCGGTGGGAGAAGGGCCAAGCATTCAAACCAAGCTACTGAGAGGGCACGCACATGGACAAGCAAACTGATCAGACCACCACTTACCAGCTGTTCCAAAAGGGCAGGGAACCGGAAACGTTCACCGACGCAAAGCTGGCGGGCGCAGCCTGGTTCAAGGCCGAGCTGTCCGACAAATCCGTGATGACTGTTCAACAGGGCGGGCAAGCCGCCCGTGTCTTTGCGCAGGTTGGCAAGGAGGGCACGCAGTATTACAAGGATCTGCCCTTCGACAATATGCCAGGCGCTGCAGACTTCAAAGCCTCGTTCAAGGATGCGCTGGAGCTGCGCAAGGCTGAGCAATCCGGCGCGGCCTCTGGTAAACCCGGTGAAGCGATGGCAATTTCCAAGCCAATGGATATGCCGGCCATCAAGGCAGCTGAGCAGGGTAAGACCTACGACGGCAAGATAGTCGCCTTCCACAACAACCAGGTGATTCAGGCCGTCACTGACGGACAGAAGACTATCCATATTGCCCATGAGCGAGCGGCCTTGAGCAGTGCCAAGGCTGGGTTGTTGCACCAGGGCAAGGATCTGTCGATTCGTTACCCCTTCTCGGGCGTTGGCATCGTGCAAGAACGCCAGCTGCAGCACGAACTAAAAACCCCCTCACATCAACCGAAAGGCTACGGCGGCAAAGGTTTTTGAGTAGTAGCTGAAAAAGGAGAAAGGAGCCGGTAGGCTCCTTTCTTTTTGCCCGATATTCGATATGACTCATGACGAAATCGATCAGCTGCTGTGGCCATTCGAGCCGCTATTCGGTCGCTGGTCGGACGCACAGATCGCCACTGCAGCGGGTGTTAGCATCCACGCGGTGGCAGGCCGGCGCAGACGCCTTGGCATTGGGAGCCATCTGCAGGCCTATGATTCCATCTTGGGTCTGTTCACGGATGAGCATGTGGCCCAGCTGGCAGGGGTGGCCAAGCAAACGATAACGGTCAGGCGGTCATCCCTGGGCATTCCGTCGCACCGTGACCAGCAGACCAATCCGCTCGAAGTGTTCGATCCCCTGCTAGGGGTGTTGAGCGATGCCGCGATTGCTCAACTCGCCGGCAGAAGTCCGAGTGCAGTTCTCAAGCGCCGGCGTAAACTTGGAATCACCACGTACCGTCCACGATCCGATACCCCGCAACTGAAAACCCCGCACAAGGCGGGGCATAGTGGGAAGCTGGCCAGCACTACCAAAGGCGTTTGACTCACATCCTGGGATGCCCGCTGCTCGGGCCTTCCAAGTGAGTACGTTGCTTGCGCTCCAGCGCCTGGCCGTCCGCAACATTCCGCGGTTGAATCGACTCCCTACGCTGCCGCTCGCGTTCTTGCTGTAGCGACAACGCCGTGGTTTTGTCGTAGCGCTTGGCGATTGCTGCCGGCAGATCTTTGATGGAGTCCGCATAGACGCGGGCTTCATGCCGTGCCCGGCTGATGGCCACATACCAAAGGTTCTGCGAGGTGGTGCGGCTCTTGGTGTTGAGCGAGATCATGACGCGATCATTGGTCAGACCCTGAGCGCTGTGGACGGTCGCGGAATAGGCATGTTCCAGGTGCAACGGCTTGTTGGTCGGCAAGCTCACGGTGCGTTCGGGCTGGCCGTTGATCTCCTTGAGCGAAGCCAGCTGCACCACGCCGCCCTCGATGCTGACTACGCGCATGCGGTCGCCGTTGGTGAGGTCGAGCTTGGGATCCTGGCGGTTGATGCGAATGAGGTCACCCACAGACAGCTCGGGTTTCTCCAGCTTGTAGACACTGAGCTTGGTGGCCTGTCTCGGGTTGAACTCGTAGCGGTTGCCGCTACGATCCTTGACCACAAGCACATTACCGGGCAGCGCCTGGTCAACTACATACAACTCGCCTCGTACCAGGCCAGCCCGCTTATAGTCCTTTTCCGGCTGAATGATCATGCCCTGCTTGTAGCTGGGGGCGTACCGCCGTTCTGCATCAGTGGAATCGACCCGGTTCAACGTTTCGAACTGTTTACCCTTCCCCAGCAGCCCGAGTGCCTGGCGGGCCATCTGGTTGATTTCCTTCCGGTCCTTGTTGGTGCCGGCAACGATCAACACCTCTTTGCGTTGGTCGGGGGTTAGTGCCATGTAGTCGCGGACAATGGCCTGGTGCCGCTCAGTGGCAGTTCGCAATTCTTCAACGTGTTTCAGGTGATCCAGGGACTTGGTGGGCTTCCCCTCGGCCGCATGCTGCACTGCCAGTTTCAACTCGGGATCCTTCTGCCGCTGGATCTCCTTGATACGTGCGGTCTGCATGCCGTTTTGCTGCAGCTGAGCAAATGGCTTGCCTGCCTCGATGGCCTCGGTTTGCTTGGTGTCACCCAGCTGGATCAAGCGGGCGCCGGATTGCTCGATCTCCCGCATCAGCCGTTCCATCTGGCGGGCGCCCACCACGCCGGCCTCATCGAGAATAACGATGGTCTTGGCATCCAACCCCTTGTTCTTGGTGTGGAAGAAGCTGGCCAGCGTGTGCGCATCCAACCCTTCGTTCTTCAAGGCGGTGACCTGGTTGCCGTACGGAGCCAGGGCAACAACTCTGTACCCTGATCCCGGTTGGGAATCCCGGCTGGCCATCGCGGCGTTCACGGAATCGATCAGTTTGACGGCACGGTCTACCGAGTAGGTTTTGCCGGTACCCGCATCACCCTGGATGCCTACAAATCGATTGTTGGTGCTGACGATCACCTCAACGGCCTGGTATTGGCCAGCCGACAAGGTGGACCCTTCCAGCGCCTTGGCCACCTGTTCCTTGGTCATCAACGGGGTGACCTGGCCACGGCCTGTCCGCTCGATAGCCAGAATGGCTTTCTCGCGCTTCAAGGCCTTCTGCGTCGTATAGCGCTTTTCTGCAGGCTCTAGCGAGCCGCGCTTGATAGCCTTGTCCACATACTGACGGGCCTGTTTCTCACTCCAGCCTTTCAGCTCCTGCAGGTGTGCCCGCCAGCCAGCAGGCGACAGTACCGGCGAATCTAAGTCGCCGTTGGGCATGCGGTAGGTCGGCGGTGATTCGATCAGCGTCCCTTGCTTGACCAGGCGCTTGATTTCCTCGTTTACCTGATCAGGGGTAGCAAGGCCGACAGCACGTCGCAAGGCGACGGTGCGCAGGTCATTTTCCCCGACTACTTGCTCACGTTCGGTCAGGTGATTGATGGCGTACTGGACAACGGCCTGCCCTGGCGTGATGCCTTCGGGCAGGCTGTATTCTGCAGGGCTGCCCTTGCGAGGCGCGTATTCACGATTGTCCAGGTGGCTGCGAGCGCCAAAATCAATGCCCAGCTCGCGGGCTTTGGTTACCCAATATTCTTTGACCAGGTGGCGGTCGCGCTCGTCCTTGCGTGGCCGTGTGGCCATCGCAATGATCTGCTTTTCGAGCGGGGTGGCATCGGCGCGGGTTTTTCCGTCCTTGGCCAGCGCGTCTTCGATCACTTTGGAACGGCTGGAAAACGCCTCGATCTGGTCACGCGATATGTGGGCCAGCTCGAAGTTGCCCTGGTTATCCAGAACCCGGATCTCATATCCCAGCGCACGCAGTTCCTGGGCAAGGATGCCCTTGTACATGGCATCGACTTGCGGCTGGATTTTGTAGATATCGTCGTTGCGCAAAGCGCGCCATTTGCCATCCGACCGCCTGGTCATGTTCATGACCACGGCATGCGTGTGCATCTGCGGATCCTTGGCCCGGCTCATTTCATGACGAAACTTGCCTATCACCAGGTTGCCCGAGCGCTCGAGCATGGTTTTGCCGTTCACCTTCAATCGTGTTTGGGCCAGGCGCTCGACTTCCTCCATGCTCTTGGTCACTGCGCGGTCGTGCGCTGCCATCACATCCTTGTCGCCGGCGATCAGCGCCTGCATGGAGACGGACTTAGGCGCCGAGAACGTTAGGTCTAAGCCCATGCGACGGGAGCCTGTTTCCTTGTCGAAGGTCTTAGCCATTCGTTCGCCATTCGGGAGCTTGCCGTCGAACAGACGGGCCAGTTCCTTCTGGTCGATAGGCCCCTCCAAACCCAGCAACTCGGCCCCGATACCTTGCCACTCGCCGGGGGCTTCCTTGGCGTAGTAGTCATCGGCGTTGGAAAAGTAGCCCGCCGCCGCGTACTGGTTGTCACCCTTGATCAGCGTCACGTTGAACATCGCTTACCTCGTCAAGCTGCTTGGCCAATGACGATTGCCGGCGCCCGCTCTTTGTAATCGACGTAAGGCGTCTTGATCTTGGTAATGGGGAAGTCCTCGGCAAACTTGACGTAGGCTTCCAAGTCATTGAGGTTCGAGATCTCCGAATCCATCACGACCGGTTCAAGCTTGATTTCCTCGGCACGTGTCATCCGCCCTGCGGTCCACGACTTACGGAAGCGCTTGACCTCTTGGTTGCCCAAAATCTCCTTGGCCATATCGGCGTTCTTGGCGTTCGCCGCTGCCAAGATGACGTAGTTACGGAAGCAGGAAAGCAGGGTTTCGGCATCGTCGCGGCCATAGCTGGCGTTGAGCTGGGACCAGTCCTGCAGACTGCCGACCATGCGCAGGCCGTGTTTCCGCCCCTTGGTCGCTGCAGGAACAAAGCTTTCCAGCTTGCCCAGCGACTGCAGTTCATCGAGGAACAGCCAGAGACGCTTACCTGTCATCGGTTCAGAGCTGAGGATGGTTGCGCAGATGGTGTCGATCCAGGTGGCCACCAGCGGGCGCATGGTGTCGCGCATGTCTTCCCGCCAAGTGATAAACAGGTTGCCGGCGTCGGGATCATTCACCCAGCGATAGATGGAAAAGTCGCCTTTGCCCATGTAGCGCAAGGGCCGGATGTACTTGTTCATCATGAACTGGATGCTGGCGATGGCCTTTTCCGCGTTATCGCGGAAATAGCCTTCGGAGTCGGTATTTGCCAGGAAAGCTCGGATGGTGTCGCCGTCTTCACGAACCAGCAGGTTTACCAGCGTGTCCTGATTGGCGTTGTTTGTCTCCATCAGCTTGCGCATGGTGTCGGAAAGCACGTCTCTTGCGTACGCGCACCACTGCTCATCACTGGGGTCCACCTGCGGCGGAATGATCGACTTGGCCATCCGGTTGAAATCGTGGACGCCACGGATCTCGTTGAAGATCGTCCACCCTGCGGATCGAGCGTCGAACGGATTGAGGATGTAATCGCCCTTGAAACTGAACTTTGAATAAAACGTACCGTTCGGGTCGACCACTGCCATGCGGTCATTGCGTCGAAGTGCCGAGGCAATCATGCCTTCCATCGTCACGGACTTACCGGCGCCGATGGATGCACAGATCATTGTGTTGCGGTCTTCCAAGTGCAGAGGCATCGGCAGCTTGCCGATCATGATTGGCTCGGCCTTTTCCTGCCCTTTTTTGCGGCGTTCACGGTTGGTCTTGGCATTGCGGGCACTTACTTTCCGTTCCACGAAATGCCAGTTGCGGATCCGCGAGCCACGCAGCCATTGCTGGAAACGTTCACCTCGGAACCCGTCGTCGCAATATTCGTACAGGTAATAGCAGAGCCCGGCAGCCGCGACGGACGCAGCGATGGTCATGCCCAGCACCATAGGTTCCTGCCAGCCGTTGTGCAGAGTCTCTTTGAATGCTGCCGGGAATGGGGCCAGGGGCAGCTGGGCCAATTGTGTACCGGCCAGCCAGCCAGCGATCGGCAAACCAAAGCCCGCCGTCATGGCGGCTGAATCAACCTCTTGTTTGTGCATCAGTCCTCTCCTGATAGACGTTCAATGTCCTCGGCCAGGTCGGGCAAAAGTGCTGCGAGTGCATCCTCGCTGCTGACCAGGTGCTTGAGTTGAGCGCGCAGCTCATTGACCTTGCCCTGTGCCGTTCCTTGACGCAGCAGATAGACCACGATGGCCTGAATGGTTCTGCTCCGTGCCTGTTCCTGGGTGATGGTTTCGAGCAAGCCAAGGATCTGTTGCTGCTCGGCCCAGCTGTCCATATCCACCTGCCGGCCACCTTTGTCTGTGGCCAGCACCCGGTCGCGGATGTAGCTCGATAGGTGCTTATAGCCAGCGAGTGCTGCTGCTTCTTCAACCCTGGACAGCTGCTCGTCGTTGAATCGAATGGGTACTGTTTTGCCCACGTTGCTCCCTCAAATGCACCTTGAAAATTGGGGTTTGACATGCCCAAAGGTACCGCACATTCTCTGTAATGCAAATGTATCACGCAAAAACCTTGATTTATCTGCATTACAAGCATACTTTGTAATACAAACGTATCACATAGTAAATTCTGAAAAAACCGCTCAGGCCCAAGGCTGACGCGGCTTCCACCTCCCGCCAGGGAGGTGCGTGTTGTGTATTGAGATTTTGACCCTGTTAAGGGTCGAAATTGATGCTCTTGTTAAGGGCGTTTTTAGTGCCTAGGCCGAAGGCCGTAGCGAGCGGAGGACAAGGGTAGGCAGAAAGGGTGCTGTATGGCTGTAGATTGAGTGCAGAAGGGGTAAAACTTGACTACAGGTAGGGGGTGAGTAGGATACAGGGTAAATGCAATATAGGTGCAGGTAGGGTGCAAAATGGCAGGCAAGGATATTGAGAAGGCACTGATGGCGGTTGAGCCAGTGACCAAGGCAGCGAAAATACGCCAGGTCATGCCAGTGATCGAGAAGCAGCTGAGGGCAGGTGTACGACGCCAGGCGATTCTGGATGTGCTCAAGGAGCAAGGTATCGAGGTCAGCATGGATACGCTCAAGAGCTACCTGTACCGATACCGCAAGGCCCAACGTGGAAACCAGGCGAACACTGCAAGCCCTGCACCAGCGCCACAACATTTGGAACCAGCGCGGCAGGTCGAGCCGGAACAAGAAGGAGGTGTATCGTACGATACAGAACCGAGCCATGATGCGGACGAACGGCCACATTTGGGGCCGGCTGAGTTGAGCAGGCTCATGAATCCCGGGGACGATCAAAACGCCTCGGACTTGGATCGATATGAAAGCGCAGCGCGCAGCAGAAGGAAACGCACATGAGAACCGTCACCGTGAATTTCACCGGCAACTCCGGTAAAACCACACTCTCCGATAACCTGCTTTGGCCCCGTATCGGCGGTCTGCGGTTTGCAATTGAAACCATCAACGCCGGTGCGTCGGACACCGCAGCCGAAATTGAACGCCTCAAGGGCAAGCAGTTTGGCGAACTGTCCGAGGTACTGCTGACCGAGGACAAGGTTGTGGTCGACGTTGGCGCATCCAACGTTGAAGACTTCTTCAAGTTCATGGGCCAGTACGACGGCTCCCACGAAGATATCGATTACTTCCTGGTGCCGGCAGTACCGGAGAAAAAGCAGCAGGTCGATACCATCAACACCATCAAGACCCTGGCCGCGCTCGGCGTGCCGGCAAAAAAGATCCTGGTCGTCTTCAACAAGGTCCAGATCGATGATGCCGACGATATCCCGCAGACGTTCGCGGCGCTGTTCGGCTTCCACGAAGTCGAGAAGAAATTCACCCTCAAGCGCGATGCCGTGGTGTACGCGAACGAGATTTTCGAGCGCTTGCGCCCGCTGAAAATGAATGTCACGCAGGTACTGGAGGACTCCACGGACTATCGCGCCCAGTTGCGCGATGCCAAGGACGAAACCGAGAAGGATCACGCGCTTCGCATGATCTCCGCGCAGCGCCTGGCCAAGTCGGCATCGCGCAACCTTGATCAGGTGTATGCCTCGCTGTTCGGCAAGGGGAAGTGATCGATGGCCAAGGACCCGACGACGGCCCGCGAAGCGATGGTCGCGCAAATGATGGAAGACTTTGATGCCATCGTGCGGCGCCTGGAACAGGTCGACGCCGACCTGGCGGCGAAGACCTCCGAAGCCGTACGCGATGCAGCAGGCAAAGTCCTGCTGCAGACGCAGCTGAACTTCGAGTCGATGATGGAAGAACAGCGCAACGCACTGGTGCAGGCAGGACGCGAAGCGGCAGCGCGGATCGGGAATGAGATCAACCGCAGTGCGGCCAGCCTGGTGACAGCACAGGCTGAGCGCCGGGCGGTTGGGTACTCGGTAGCTCTGCTATCGATTGGTGCGGCGCTTGGCGCCGCCATCGTGTACGTCGCCTACTTAGTAGGTCGGTGAGGGGGCTTGCCCCCTTTTTTTGGTGTGTAACCTGTATCGTACGATACAGGTTACTATGTCTCTAACGTTCACACCCCCCTGACGCAGAGTGATCAGCAGGGGGATTCTCGCGTGCGAGAAATGGAGGCCGCATGTCCGCAACCCCTAGCCAGCTGCTCTATGACGAAATTGAGGGAGCCTACGATTGGTTCAATGATCGGTTGTACGGTGGCCAGCTGCCGGGCTGCATCTTCACCCTGCAGCGCAAGGCCAACACTTTCGGCTATTACTCGCCATCGCGCTTCCTGCGCCGGAATGGCTCGGGTAAGAGCGATGAAATCGCGCTGAACTGCGCCTACTTCGCGCATCGCAGCATCAAGCAAACACTGTCCACGCTGGTGCATGAACAGGCGCATCAGTGGCAGGATCGCTACGGGAAGAAGTCTCGCGGCGGGTACCACAACCGCGAGTGGGCCGACAAAATGGAGGCCATCGGGCTGATGCCTTCGCACACGGGTGAACCTGGCGGGCGCCGGTGCGGGCAGCAGATGACGCACTACATCATCGAGGGCGGCCCCTTCGATGTGGCATGCGATGAATTGCTCGCAACCGGCGCCATGATTTCCTGGATCGATATCGTCACCCAGCGGGTGCCAATGTCCGCAACGCAGTTGTACGGGCCAGGTGGGGAGCCTTTACCCCAGCCCGAAGATCCGACCATCGACTTACCGGCGCTGACTGTCGCGGGCCTGATTCAGCCGGCAACGCCGGCTGAGGATCCGAAGAACAAGCGCAAGTACACCTGCCCCAGCTGCAAGTTGAACGTGTGGGGCAAGCCAGGCCTGAGCGGGCGGTTGCTCTGTGTGGACTGCGACGTACGTTTCCTTGAGGCCGGCGAGCTGGTGGAAGTGCCGCACGACCCTGATGCCCAGCCGGGCGGGGACGACTGAGAACCGAAGGGCGTCAGTTGCCCCCGCCTGGCCGCTGCCGGCAAGGCGACTTGTTGCGAGGGAGGCCCTAACGTATATATGTGTTAGGGCTTCGATCCAGCAGGAGATCACATCCCATGTACATACCGTCACGCGACGACTTGCTGCAGTTGTATGAGAACGACGTTAAATCGGCGTACGCGGGGATGTAAGCCGGAACCCCAGAAATTTCCGTCACCCTAGTTGGGTGGGCTCAACACTCGTGTCACCAGCTACCTTCTGGAGAATCGAGCTCGGCCATCCCTCCCTGGACGGGCATCGCTCGACGATGTTCAACGGCTCCCTCACGGGGCCGTCGTTTTGTGGGGGCTATTCCATCCACAAGTCGTCGAGGTTCTTGAAGTTCCAGAGCGTCGGGTCTTCGGGGCCAGTGATACTGTCCTTGCAACTCGTGGCCGCCAGGTCGATGGTCTGCATCGGGATCGGCTCTCTCGAGCGTAGCGAGAAGAACACGCGAACCTTGGGAGTCAGCAGTGATTCCATTCCCGGCTCAACGACAACGGCCAGACGCTGAGAGGACAGGCGAACCAAGGAGCCGACGGGGTAGATGCCCACGGCCTTGACGAAGGCGTGGAAGATGCGTTTGTCGAAATGGCCCTCCCACTTGGCCATCTGCCGCATCGCCGCGGACGGGTCCCACGGCTTTTTGTAGGCTCGCTCCGACGTCACGGCATCATAGACGTCGCAGATTGCGCCCATGCGGGCCAGGAGTGAAATGGCGTCACCGGCCAAGCGATCCGGGTAGCCGGTTCCGTCGATCTTCTCGTGATGGTGCAGGGCAATGTCCACCACCCCGGGCTCGGCCCCGCCTGCGCGCAGCATCTTTGCGCCCTCCACAGGGTGGCGCTTCATGATGGCGAACTCGGCATCGGTGAGCTTGGGGTCGTTTGCGGGAGAGGGCGAAATCCTACGCTAAGGCTTTGGCCAACGATATTCTCCGGTAAGATTGATGTGTTCCCAGGGGATAGGAGAAGTCGCTTGATATCTAGTATGACGTCTGTCGCACCTGCTTGATCGCGGCCGCGATAGCTAGATCGCGTTGCTCCTCTTCTCCATCCGCGTTCCAAGCTGCGGAAAGGCACCCATAAGCGTACGCCTGGTCGAGCAGGCGACGCGGATCGACGTCCAGCGCACGAGAGAATGCGTCCGCCATCTGTGCAATGCGTCTAGGATCGAGACAAAGGTCGTCTCTGTCAGCCGGATCGTAGAACATATTGGCGGCGCCAAAGCCCACTTCACCGACCAGACCGACGGGATCTATCACCAGCCAGCCGCGACTGGAGAACATGATGTTTTCATGATGCAGATCGCCATGTAGCCCACGCAGTTCCGAGGCATTGCTCATCATTTGATCGGCTATAATCGCCGCGTGGACGTAGTCAGTTTGACAACCTGCGTTTTGATCATCGCGCGCCCGCTGAAACAAAGCTGCAAAGCGATCCCGGATCGGGAGAAGGGCAGAAGGCAGGGGTTCCTCAGATGCGGCATACAGCTTCGCCATTAGTTCCGCTGCAATTTCGGTCGCCTGGTAGTCGCCGTGCTCGGCAACGATGTGAGAGAGCATTCGCTCCCCGGCATATTCGAGCAACATCAGATTGTTCTCACGACCGAGCAACCGGACTGCTCCCCTCCCATTGCGCCATACCAGATAGTCGGCCCCGCGCAGTTCATCAGCAATGTCTTCTATAGGTTTCAATCCCTTGACGATTGCAGGAGTCCCGTCTGGCAATGAAACTTTCCAAACGAGGCTGGAAAAGGTGTCCGCAATGAGAACAGGTTGCGAAACGTGCCAATGAGCAGGAAAAACAGGCGGCATGAACATCAACCCCAAGTCAGAGGGTCCAATCGCAGATAGAAGGCAAGGCGTTCGCGGTCGGGGGCTTCGATCCCCAATACATTGAATAGGACAGCGAAGGCGCGCTCTGCTTCATCTGGCGCTGCCCAGTTCTCTTCGGCGTTAGCAATCATGAGTGCCAAATCGGCATAGCGATCTGCTGTTCCGAGCCGCCCAAGGTCGATCAGACCCGTGCATTGAAGAGTTTTAGGGTCCACCATGAAGTTCGGCATGCAGGGATCACCATGGCAAACAACCATATCGGTGCGCTCTTGGTCGAGCCGCACCGGTAGCTCTCGTTCGACACGAGCCAAAAGATCGAGCTGCGGCGTACTCTTGTCCTCGTCCGGTAAGAAGTCGGGATTGACGGCATTGCGGGACACCACATCAACGGCGCGTCCGAACATTCGCGACAGCCTGCGCTCAAACGGACATTGATCAACCGATAGGCTGTGAACAGCGCCAAGTTGCTGCCCCATTGACGGCCACGCTTTGAGCAAATCCGCTCCAGACAGATCAGCCGCCGGTACTCCCGGAATTGCCGTTATCACCAAGCATGCACCCTCCTGTTCCTCCTGCCAGTTGATCACCTCGGGGCAAGCCACACCTCGACCTTTGAGCCAAATGAGGCGGTCACGCTCTCCAGCGAGCTCACCGCGGCGGGAAGCAGGTGCGATTTTCGCGAAGGCATGCCCGTCACCACGTCGAAAAACAAAATCACCAGATTCTCCGCCTCTGACAGGCAACCAGTCAGAATGCGATTCACCAAAAAAAATATTAGTTCGATTCAATGGAGGTTCCTTCAGTTTTCTGATGAAGCGCGGAGGTGGCTCAACCTGCGAAAAGAAACGAGTTGCTACGTAAGTCCGAGAACATGCTTTCCATGGTCTCTGAGCTCGCCTTTGGGACCGACATATCGGTAGAGAGTGACGCGCTCGATGCCGAGTTCCTTGCAGAGATCGGAAACTGAAGTATCGCGCTGGGCCATGGCGGCTTGCGCGAGACGCACCTGAGCTTTGGTGAGCGCGAATTTTCGTCCGCCCTTGCGACCGCGCGCTCTCGCGGAGGCGAGACCCGCCATGGTGCGCTCTCGGATCAGATCCCGCTCGAACTCGGCCAAGGTGGCGAAGATTCCGAACACCATGCGACCGGACGCAGTCGTGGTGTCGATCTGAGCGCCCTTTCCAGTCAGAACCCGCAGGCCGATCTTGCGGTCTGACAGCTCCTTCACCGTGTTGACCAGATGGGCAAGCGATCGTCCGAGGCGATCGAGCTTCCAGACCACCAGCACATCGCCGTCACGCAATGACTTGAGGCAGGCAGTCAAGCCAGGGCGATCATCACGACCGCCGGAAGCAAGATCATCATAGATATTGTCCCGTTCGACACCTGCGGCGCGCAAGGCGTCGTGCTGCAGGTCGAGAGACTGCGAGCCATCGGCTTTGGAGACGCGGGCATATCCGATCAGCATGTATCACAAACGTTGGTTTGAGGCGGCGCTTCGGCCACGATTGCATTGACCTCTGGAAATGTATCTCAACCAGCTTCATAAACAAAGCGTCTTGAACGCTATCAGATTTTGAAAAAGGAACATGTATGCCGCGTCGCGTCACTCTAACCGATCGGCAGAAAGACGCGCTGTTGCGCTTGCCGACTTCACAGACGGATTTGCTCAAGCACTATACGCTGAGTGATGAAGACCTTGGGCATATCAGGCTGCGTCGGCGCGCTCACAACAGGTTCGGCTTCGCCCTGCAATTGTGTGTCCTGCGCTATCCCGGCCGGGTGCTGGCTCCAGGCGAACTGATCCCTGCAGAGGTCATCGAATTTATCGGAGCGCAGCTTGGCCTGGGTGCCGACGATCTCGTAGACTATGCTGCCCGCGAGGAAACACGGCACGAGCATCTTGCCGAGTTACGGGGGCTCTACGGCTTCCGCACCTTCTCCGGACGTGGTGCGAGCGAGCTGAAGGAATGGTTGTTCCGAGAAGCCGAGATGGCGGTGTCGAACGAGGATATCGCCCGTCGCTTCGTAGCCGAGTGCCGACGCACCCGCACTGTCCTTCCCGCGACATCCACGATCGAGCGGCTTTGTGCCGCGGCTCTCGTCGATGCCGAGCGACGCATCGAGACGAGGATCGCCAGTCGGCTGCCTATGTCGATCCGAGAACAGTTGCTGGCATTGCTCGAGGAGACGGCTGATGATCGGGTGACCCGTTTTGTGTGGCTGCGCCAGTTCGAGCCTGGCTCGAACTCTTCGTCGGCCAACCGGCTGCTCGACCGGCTCGAATATCTGCAACGCATCGATCTCCCCGAGGATCTGCTTGCCGGCGTTCCTGCCCATCGGGTGACTCGTCTGCGCAGGCAGGGTGAACGGTATTATGCCGACGGCATGCGCGATCTCCCGGAGGACAGGCGGCTTGCGATCTTGGCTGTTTGCGTCTCGGAATGGCAGGCGATGTTGGCCGACGCAGTGGTCGAAACCCACGACCGGATCGTCGGCCGTCTCTACCGTGCTTCGGAGCGTATTTGCCATGCAAAGGTCGCAGACGAAGCGGGGGTGGTGCGTGACACCCTGAAATCCTTCGCCGAGATCGGGGGCGCCCTGGTCGATGCACAGGATGATGGCCAGCCGCTGGGCGATGTCATCGCGAGTGGGTCAGGGTGGGACGGCTTAAAAACCCTTGTTGCAATGGCAACCAGGCTGACCGCCACCATGGCCGACGATCCGCTCAATCATGTGCTCGACGGTTATCACCGCTTCCGCCGATACGCTCCACGCATGTTGCGCCTGCTCGATCTGCGAGCTGCGCCCGTTGCACTGCCGCTTCTGGAAGCGGTGACGGCCCTTCGTACCGGTTTGAACGATGCCGCGATGACCAGCTTCTTGCGGCCCAGCTCGAAATGGCATCGCCACCTTCGGGCCCAGAGGGCTGGCGACGCTCGCCTATGGGAGATCGCGGTGCTGTTCCATCTGCGCGATGCGTTCCGCTCCGGAGATGTCTGGCTTACTAGGTCCCGGCGCTATGGCGATCTGAAACACGCACTCGTTCCGGCACAATCCATCGCGGAAGGCGGTCGTCTCGCTGTGCCATTGCGGCCGGAGGAATGGCTGGCAGACCGGCAAGCTCGCCTCGACATGCGGTTGCGCGAGCTTGGCCGTGCCGCTCGCGCAGGCACGATCCCGGGCGGGTCGATTGAAAACGGCGTTCTGCATATCGAGAAACTCGAAGCCGCCGCGCCGACAGGCGCCGAAGATCTGGTGCTCGATCTCTACAAGCAGATCCCGCCCACGCGCATCACCGATCTCCTGCTGGAGGTGGATGCGGCGACCGGCTTCACCGAAGCGTTCACCCATCTGCGCACAGGAGCACCCTGCGCTGACCGGATCGGGCTAATGAACGTTATCTTGGCGGAAGGGATCAACCTCGGCTTGCGCAAAATGGCGGATGCGACAAACACCCACACCTTCTGGGAATTGATCCGCATTGGACGGTGGCATGTCGAGGGCGAAGCCTATGACCGGGCGCTGGCCATGGTGGTCGAGGCACAGGCAGCGTTACCCATGGCCCGGTTCTGGGGCATGGGCACGTCGGCTTCGAGCGACGGACAGTTCTTCGTCGCTACAGAGCAAGGTGAGGCCATGAACCTGGTCAACGCGAAATATGGCAATACCCCGGGCCTGAAAGCCTATAGCCACGTCTCCGACCAATATGCGCCGTTCGCAACCCAGGTGATTCCTGCAACGGCAAGCGAAGCGCCTTACATCCTCGATGGCCTGCTGATGAACGATGCTGGACGCCATATCCGCGAGCAGTTCACCGACACGGGCGGCTTCACCGATCACGTCTTTGCCGCATGTGCCATTCTCGGCTACCGGTTCGCTCCGCGCATCCGCGACCTGCCATCCAAACGGCTCTACGCGTTCAATCCGTCGGCCGCCCCGGCGCACCTGCGAGCGTTGATCGGCGGAAAGGTCAACCAAGCCATGATCGAGCGCAATTGGCCCGACATCCTGCGCATCGCCGCCACCATTGCTGCCGGGACCGTCGCGCCAAGCCAGATTCTGCGGAAACTCGCCTCCTATCCGCGGCAGAACGAGCTCGCGACAGCCCTGCGGGAAGTCGGTCGCGTCGAGCGCACCCTGTTCATGATCGACTGGATTCTGGATGCCGAACTCCAACGGCGTGCCCAGATCGGGCTCAACAAAGGCGAAGCTCATCATGCGCTGAAGCGGGCAATCAGCTTCCACCGCCGCGGTGAAATCCGCGACCGTTCCGCCGAAGGCCAGCATTACCGCATCGCCGGCATGAATCTGCTCGCCGCCATCATCATCTTCTGGAACACCATGAAGCTCGGCGAGGTCGTTGCAAACCAGAAACGCGATGGAAAGCTGCTATCGCCCGATCTCTTGGCCCATGTTTCGCCGCTCGGATGGGAACACATCAATCTCACCGGAGAATATCGCTGGCCAAAGCCTTAGCGTAGGATTCCGCCCCCTCCCGCAAACGACCCCTTCGATCTCCAGCCCAGACCGGGAACGGGCGTTTCAGGCGTTGGAGGTGGCCACCCTGTTTGCCCTGCGCCGCGCGGTGCGCAATGGCTCGGTCTGGATTGAGCACAGCCTGAGCTTTCGGGGTCGTGCGCGCTTGTTCTTCACGGACGAGCGTTGGCAGGCAGAGTCCAAGAAACACTATGCCCGTCTATCGTTACCCAGCAAGGCTGCCACTTTCTTGAAGCCTTTGCTGGCCAGAGTAACTGCCGGTGTCGATGCGGTGGCCGCTGCAGCCCGCAGTGGCGTACTGCGCGTGGATGATGAACTCCATTTGTCGCCATTGCCCGCAGAGGACGAAGACCCAGAAGTGACCAAGCTGCGCGCGGCTTTGGATCACCGCATCGGTGAGGTTCAATTGCCGGAAGTGATTCTGGCCGTTGACGCCCAGGTGCGCTTTAGCTGGATCATGCTCGGACGTGAGCCGCGCTCTACCGACGAGCTGCTGATGGTCTATGCCGGCATCATGGCCCACGGCACCAGTCTGACTGCGGTCGAATGCGCGCGCATGATTCCGCAGCAGAAGGCGGCGCGGCAGTGCTGCCTCAACTTCGGGTGTCACGTCTGTGCTCCTTGAAGAAGCGGCGCCGTCGGTCTGTGCCGGCGGCGCCGCCTTGAGAGGTCGTCCGGCGCACCCACGATCAGCGGGTGCACCTGCTGCTTAGCGCTGACTTCAGCTCAGTTCGCCGCCGAAGCGCTGCACGCCCTTGCCGGTGGCAAAGTTGTGCAGTCCGAAGCTCGGGAAGGTGCCGCGCAGGCCTTCGAACTTGCCGGTGGAATCGACCACCTTGTGCATGACGGTGAGCGAGACCTCGTCGATGCCCGGCACCTGGATGCCTGTGGCGGTGTCGACCGTCGAGATGCGGCTGCCGTCGCGGCTCATGAATTCATGAACCATCGTGAAGCTCGCGCGGCCGTCGACGAACTTGATTTCACTGGTGGCCTTGGCCCAGATCGGGCCGTCGAAGTCACCGTCGCCGGTGGCCAGGAAGGTTTCGATATGCGGCAGGTATTGCACGGCGGCGAAAGCGCCGATGCTGAGGGGCTTGGACATGATGCACTCCTAGGTTGGTGTTGGCCTGATGAATAGGCCGCGGGGACGGACGCTGCCGACGCTCGTCACGCCGGCAGCACCGGGATCACTTGCTGTTGCTCAGGCGGAAGCTGATCACCTTGGCAGCGTCCGTCTTGGAAGCGTTGACGACCTGCGTGTCGGGTGCGCTCTTGGGCTGATAGAACGTTTGACCCGTCAGATAGACGATCGGCGCTTCACCGCGCACTTTGACGCTGACCGCACCCTTGTCGTCGTATTCGTGGCGGTATAGCTTGCCGCCGCGCCGGCTGTCCATCACGTAGGGCGGATCGGCGTAGACGAACTCGGAGCCGGTGAACTGGTGGGACTCCAGCCAGGCCACGGCGTCGCCGTGGTGCAGCTCCAGGCCGGGCACGTCGAGCTGCTGCCAGACCTCGATCACCTCGGGATCAACGTCGATGCCGACGCTGCGGGCAGCGGGCCGCTTGCGCTCCAGGATGTTGCCGCCGCCCAGGTGCGTTTCGATGTACGTGTCGTGAGGCGGGATGTTGTTGATGATCGTCTGGTAGACGCCGGCACCGCCCTTGCCGCCGGGGTATCTCATGGCCTTCTTCCTGGAGTAAATCGGGACTTGGCCAGCATCGTCAGAAATGGCGATGCTGTCAAGGGAAGCCGGCCGGGCCTGCATCGTCAGAGCCGACGATGCGAAGCTGCTGGAGCGTCCTGCAGCACCGCCAGGAATGGCGATGCCGGATCGCTCAGTAGGTGGGGATGTAGACCACCTCAATGTCCACGCGCTGGTTCTCGCGCCGGCCCTCGGCCGTCGAGTTGTCTGCCACGAAATCGGCGGCCGATGCGAAGTTCACCATGATCTTGAGCGGCGAGACGCCGCGCGCCACCAAGTACGACCTGGCCGAGAGCGCACGGCGTAGTGCAAGGGCCTCATCGGCCGCGCTGGGCCGTAGTGTGCTGGTGCGCCCGCTGATGTAGATGATCGCCGCATTCCTAGCGTCGGCCAGCAGCTCCAGGGCCTCTGGCGTCGGCTGGAATGTCGCGCTGCTGTCGGGGAAGGACACCGATACGCCGGACTTGATCGGCGTGCCGAAGTTGCCGGCGTCGCCGGCGGCCAGTGCGCTTTGCGCGCTGACCAGGAACGCCAGAGAGAGGGCCAGAAGAACGGGTTTTCGCATGGGGCAGGACTCCAATCAGAAGAACAGGTAGCCGGGCCCGAGGCAGCAAGCCGAGGCGAGGATGGCGGCAAGCCCTCCAGTGAAGAGCGCGCCGCGCCCGGTTTTTGGTTCAGACATGCGCTTGTCCTTTCGAATTGAAATTGGATAGCGTAACCTTACTTCCGTACTCATGTACGGAGTCAAGCGATATGGAAAACAATTTGGAGAACCTGACCATTGGCGTTTTCGCCAAGGCGGCCGGGGTCAATGTGGAGACCATCCGTTTCTATCAGCGCAAGGGCTTGTTGCTGGAGCCTGACAAGCCCTATGGCAGCATCCGCCGCTATGGCGAGGCGGATGTAACGCGGGTGCGCTTCGTGAAATCAGCCCAGCGGCTGGGCTTCAGCCTGGATGAGATCGCCGAGCTGCTGCGGCTGGAGGATGGCACCCATTGCGAGGAAGCCAGCAGTCTGGCCGAGCACAAGCTCAAGGACGTGCGCGAGAAAATGGCTGACCTGGCGCGCATGGAGGCCGTGCTGTCTGAGTTGGTGTGCGCCTGCCATGCGCGAAGGGGGAACGTTTCCTGCCCGCTGATCGCGTCACTACAGGGTGGAGCAAGCTTGGCAGGTTCGGCTATGCCTTAGCGTGCTTTATTTTCCGTTTTCTGAGACGACCCCTTAGAAAGCCTAGTCAAAGAGCTGTCACGAGAACACCGTTAGCTTAGCGTACGATTTTTTCCGAATTCTGCGGTTCCCCCAGGATGGAAGCCCGAAGGGCCAAGACCCGGCGTGCTTTTGGCCGGGGCTTGGTTCACGACAGCCGCCCCCCGAAGGGGGCACGCACAAGAGAGGAAGTCAAACGTCTTTCGGAGCCTGGCCAAGTCGGGCGTCATGCCAACCAGGCCATTTCAGGAGGTTGTTCGGGCCGTTGCTGGCCAGCCACTTTTCAAGGTACGCCAGCTGCGAGGGATTCAACTCGGTGAGTTTGGGTAGGGTTTGAGTCGCTTCAACCTCGGCCTGCAGATCCAGCACAAAATCAGGCCCCAACTCGTCCAGCTTGGTCAGCACACCGTCAACGGCTTCCAGCAACTGGCGAGGATCACCGCCTCGATCAGCGTATTCGCCCAGCAGCTCCGACCATTCGTCCTGCTGCGCGTCCCATTCCTCGGCTTCTTCGATCTGCTGGCTCAACTGGTCCGGGTCGATGGCCTTCATACCATGCGCACGCTCCAGCCAGTTTTCGGCCAGCATGCGTTCATCGCTGCCGTTGCTACCGAAGCGATCAGCCCGAGGTTTGTTTGCATAGTTCTGGATGCCAGCCAGGTCACCGATAAAGCTTTCGAGCAGATCGGCAGCTTTCATCTGATGCCGGCGTGCTTCCCATTCAAATTCGGGGGGGATGCGCACAGATACGACTTCCGTTTCGTCCGGTACGAACTCACCATTGGCCCCGGGCACAAGCCCTGCCGGTGCGAGAAAGCCGGTAGGCCGACTGTCGCAACGCCAACCGCATTGCAGATGAGCACGATGATGAGGCCACTTTCCATGATTAAGCGGCACCATGTGATATTCGTCGTTCGTGGTGTCCAGTTCGTATACGCGGCGCAGGCTCTGATCCTGGTATGCCCGGAAAATCGTGGAGCCGTATTCGGCTGCAGACGGAAATTGTGATGGCAGCACGTATCCCACTTTGCCTATGTCCTTCTCGTACACTGGGCGAGTGGCGCGCAAAACATGCTGTTTCCCCTGGTACTCAACGATCATTTGGGGCGTTACCCCGTCCTCGCTAAGCTGGCCACCGACAAGGGTCACGTTATGAATGGAAACCGAATGAACCCGGTCGCCGGGAAAAAAGAGTGCATCAAACGACATTACGTTTCTCCTTCCGACTTTTGCCGAGGCCCTGCCGATATTGACGGACCGCAAAAAACAGGGCGACTGGGGCTACCCAGGCAATCGCACCGATCAACAGATGGTTGTGGGTTCTCTCCGGGTAAGATTCCGCGAACTCATTACGGCGCGTGAAAATCCACTGACGCTGCGTGACGGCTTTGGCGAAGCAATTCTCGAATTTATCGAACCCGCACTGCTCAACTCCAGGTAGTGCTGGGATCTCTTCGACCGGTAGCGTGGCCGCTGGCCAGGTGAAATGTAGGGCGGCAACCACAAGCGCACTCCATAGCATTAGTGCAGCAGCAGATTTAGTAGCTCTCTCCATGAACCTCTCTCCTATCGACCTACTTTTTCGGGGCAGCAGGCTGCGGGAATGGCTTGGCCATTTCCCGTACCTGCTCGGCCAGCTCGGGGGGCAGCCACACAAGAACGGGTACCAGTTCGCCGGCGCCCTGTTCTTCAAGGATTTTCCGCACGCGCTTAACCGCTGCGTGGGCGGTCTGCTTGGTCATCCCTCTGGCCTCGGCTACGTCGGTGATGCGCTGGCCATCGACCAGAACGGCCTTGGCCACCTCGACAGTCGAGATGGCCAGGCGCTTGGAAGCAAACAGGGGCGCAACCTTCTTCCATTCTTCTTTGGTGTACATCGGCTGCATTCATCAGCTCCTAGTGTCAGTAGTCAATCAGTCGCGGCCCCCTGCTCGCGGATCCGCTGCCAGATCTCGCAATGCGTGATCGTTGGCAGCGCCAGGAACGTCCAGTAAAGCCCGTTTGAACGGGCGTACACGCGCACCAGGTCGCCAACCTCGGGGGCCTGCAGTATGAACGAATCGCCGGCCTCGCCGGCCTTGTAATCAAGCACCTGAGCGCGGCTTAGCGCGAAGTCATACCGGGTTTCGGTGATGCGCGCCGGCTGGGTGCCGTGGGCGGCTTCCTGTGCTTGCAGAAAGCCTACTTCATCCCCCAGCACAGCGCCGGGGTGCCTTAGCTGGATCTCTGGCAGCATGAGCCAGGTTCCGCGAGCGGCCCATACATTGGGGCCGATCTGACGGGCGTAATCGATGATTGCGGTTTGACCAGGTACATAGAAAACTTTTTGCATGGCTGCGATCTCCTTGCATGGGGCAGACCGGGCGCGCTGCGCGCCCGGCCTGTGGCAGTTAGGCGGCTTGGCGCAGGTGCTGAGCCAGTACCCACAGGGCGCGATTAAGCTTTACGTCCTGGTCAATGCCGGTCACGGCACGGGTGCTGGTACGGCGCCCTTGCTTGTTGCGGCCTCGCAGCCCTCCCTTGATGGTGTTTTCCTGTACGCGGTTGAAGGTCGACCAGAGGTCATTGGTAGCGTCTTCGCGGCGACGTGGTTCCAGCAGTTGGCGTGCAGTAACCGGAGCAGGGCCGTCTGCCGGGTCATAGCGGTAGGCAAGTGCAGCCTCGGCAAATGCGTGCTGCAGGTCGTTGCCAAGCTGGATACCCTTCATGGTTTCGCGTTGATCCTGAATCAGCTCGAACTGATTCAGGACTTCATAAGCGCCCTCGATCACATCCCCGATAACGTCCTGGCGACCGCTGTGGCGAACTTTCTGATCCATCGCGGCATCACCCAGCACCAGGCCATTGGCACACACGAAACGGAAGCAACCGCCCATCATCTGGTAGCTGCTGGTGCCGTCGTGGCTGTTCAGCAGAATGATTTCGTTGGCCTCTTTGGCAACGATGGTGTTGGCGTGACGCAGGCGGATCATGTGCTTGGTGTGTTCGCGCTTGTCGGTGTTACGCACGCGGGTTTGGCATGCCATGAATGGCATGAAGCCTTCACTGCGCAGCGCTTCCAGTACGTCAACGGTGGGAATGTAGCGGTAGCGATCGGAGCGGCTTTCGTGTGCTTCCTCGGCAAAGATTGAGGGGGCAACACGGGCAATCTCGTCATTGCTCAGCGGGCTGTCGCTGCGGACCATGCAAGGGTTACGGAAGTTGCTGGATAGACGCATTTTTGAATCTCCTTCGCGATTTGCCTGGAGCGGTTGCCGCCGCTGGTTCCAGGCTGTCGAGGCGGGATTGCTTCGACGGGGTTAGTATCGCAAAGGCACAAACAGAAGTCAACTATTAGTCAAATCTAAATTGACCATTTGTCGAACAAAAAACCCGGCTAATGCCGGGCTTCTTCGTTGATGGATGGTTATTGGAGGTGCCAGTTGAAGCGGTACGGATCCATGAACGGTATGTCGTCATCGAAGCTGTCAAAGTCTGCCGCTGGCTGCGGCGCCGGCTGTGCCGGGCGCTGCGGTGGCTGCTGACGCGGGGCTTGCTGGCGGGGGGCCTGGTTGCTGCCGCCCTGGTTGTAGGGGTCGCCGCCCTGCTGCTGGTTTTGCGGGCGACCGCCGAGCAGCTGCATGGTGCCGTTGATGTCGACGATGATTTCGGTGGTGTAACGCTTGATGCCGTCCTTTTCCCACTCGCGGGTTTGCAGTTTGCCTTCGATGTAGCACTGCGAACCTTTACGCAGGTATTCACCAGCGATTTCGGCCACTTTGCCGAACAGCGACACACGGTGCCACTCGGTGCGCTCGACCTTCTGGCCGGTCTGTTTGTCGGTCCACTGCTCGCTGGTGGCCAAGCTGAGGTTGGTCACGGCGTTGCCATTGGGAAGGTAGCGGACCTCGGGATCCTGCCCGCAAGTACCGACCAGGATCACTTTGTTTACGCCACGGGCCATGATGAATCTCCTTTTCCGTTTGAATTAATCGTTCTCGAAACAACCGCAAGGGCAGGTCATTACGTCCAGGCCGTGCCAGCAGAGGCCGTTATCCGCGTCCTCCTGCCGCTGTGCTTCGTTTTCACTGGCGGACATATAGCCATAAGCCTCGCGGGCGTACGCGAACGCTTCTGCCACTCCCTCGGCATGCTCATCGGTGCCGAACTCGTCATCCATGCTCGCACAGAAGGCGTTGTGCACCATGGTGTCATAGGTTGGAAAGCGCCCGCATGCCGCGCCGTAGAGATCGTCAACCTTGCGCTCCATCGCCTCGATGTTCGAATCCACGACAGGCGCCCAGATCTTTTTGGCGAAGTTCAGAAAGTCGGCTGAGGTGAGCCAGTTGTTGAAGCTGAGGGCGGGTGCTTGAGCGGTGATAGTCATGCGTAAACTCCTTCGCGATTTGCCTGGAGCGGTTGCCGCCGCTGGTTCCAGACCGTCGAAGCGGAATTGCTTCGACATGAGTAGTATCGCCCAACGCCTAACTAAAGTCAACTATTGGTCAAATCTATATTGACCGATTGTCGCGTTTCTCGCACGCGAGAAATCTGCTTTTTCTTGATCCGAACGCTTGACCGCTTTACCGAGCTGCTTTAATGCCGAGCGTGGGGCGCGGGAAACAAACGCTTTTCAAAGCAGCAGCCGCGAAGCGGATGCCGCCTTGCTCTTTGGGAATGGAAGCGCCCCACTGCTGGGTGGATCTGCTCGGCAGCCTTCGGTAGGACGCGGTAAGCCCGGACTATCCAGAGCCAGGCCGCGTGCAAGGGGACCGTGGAATACCGCAGGGAGCGCAGCGAGCGAGGATATGCCGCGAAAGCCCCTTGCAGGCAAGGCCTGGTGGCGGATAGGCCATTGGGGCGTCCGCTTCCTACCGATGGTTGCTGAGCTAGCCGCAGTGGTTGCCCTGGAACGACCGGCAAGCGGAGCGCGCAGGCCGTAGGCCGGAGGCGTGAGGATGGAAGCCCGAAGGGCCAAGACCCGGCGTGCTTTTGGCCGGGGCTTGGTTCACGACAGCCGCCCCCGCAGGGGCACGCCCATGATGGCTCAAGGCGAAACCGCTTCCTTGATGGTGTGTGAGGTATTGTGCGAAGCCCCTGGCGGCATGAATACCTCTAGGTGCGTATTGGCTGGTTTTGGCGGCGAATGCTCCTGCAGATACCGAGCCTTCTCCTGGTTCTTTCGCGCTACGCGCCGTTCGGTCATGTGCCAGGACGAAAACATTTCAACCACGAAAATGAGAATGCCCCCAGCTACGCAGAGGATCACGGGTAACCGATTCCGACGTTTAGCCATGCGGTTCATGACGCCTCCTTAATTGTCCAGACGCATGCCGCCAGCTTTGAGGCTAGCCAGTTCGCTGAGCAGCAACTCCCGCTGCGATGGTGTGATTTTGTTCAGGTATTGCAACTTGGCCAACGTACCAAGAACCGCGCCATAACCCATTAACGGATAGGTAGGATCCGTTTGTCGCCGGCGCATCGAGTCCTCAAGCTGATCCATAGCCAGTGCGACAGCTGAGAATTTTTGGCGGATGACTGACAGCGAAGTGGGCCGACTGACCAGGTTGGGAAAGTAGTTGGCCAAGCCGGGACGGTCTGAGTCCATCATGCACTGAATGCCCAGCTCCAGGTCCTCACGTACAGTGGCGGAGGCCGTGGATAAGGCACCTTCGATCTCGGCCACGGAGGCGGTCTCCAGCCACAACAGGGTATCGAGATAATCGGTCAGTTGCTGTTCCGTTCGTTCGTCCATGGCTCAATCCTCAAATTCCATTTCATCGCTGGCATCGACAACCAGGGAGCGGCACTGTTCGGCGCGGCGCATCAAACTGATGCCTTTGCCTGGCCAAAGGGATGCGGCTGCTTCGTAAAGCTCGGCGGCTGAATACCACTTCTTCCGATGCTCTGCCAACCGCGCAGCGGTATGCAGGGCCTGGCTGGAACGTTGGGCTTTGCTCATCGTGAGATCGCGGAACATGGTGTTACTCCTTCGCGTGGGTTCCCGGGACGGTTGCCGCCGTCATTTCCGGGCTGAGTTAGGCGCCCCGGGCTGAGGCGCCTGTAGGTTGGTTATGCTGCCTTGTCGAGTTCGCTGGCCAGCGACAGGCCGACCGCGACGGGGCGAACCCATACCGGCATATGACTGAGCAGGAAGGTTTCACCCTGCTTGGCCAGCAGGAGGGTTTGGGCCATTACACCGGCGATTGCCTCAGCGGCTTTCGGTGGTACCGCATTACCGATCCGCTCGCGCCACGCCTGGTCGCTCAAACCGTCCAGCTCAAGCATTTCTTCCGGGTCAACCAGGCTTTGCAGCGCCGCCATTTCCAGCGTGGTGAATGGGCGGTGCCAGGTGCCGTCGAGGCTTCGAATCACGCAGGTCAATCGATCATTGGCGGCTGGCATGCGCGGATCGGCAACGCTCCAGCGGCCATTGTCCAGGCGCGCACTGGCGGATACTGCCCCGGCCAGGCCTTCCCACGGCACGACGCCATAGTGGCCCCCGGTGAGGTAGGCATCGCCTTTCACGCGGCGCAAGCCTGGGCGCGGATCCTGTACGGCAAACGCGCCCTGCCCTGTCGTGCTGCCGGCAATGACGGTGCGTGCCGAGCCATCCCAGCGGGTGACGCTGTATTTCCCGTGTCCACCAGCTGCTCCACGCGGATCGGCCACGCTGAACGTGCCCTGCCCTGGCGACTTGATGCCGATGATTGCGCCGCTCGAGTCCTCCCAGCGCCGTACGCCATATTGCTGGTACTGCGCGGCGTGTGCCGGGCTGCGCGGATCTGCAACCGAAAATGCGCCATTGGTTGGCCCTGTCTGGCCGGCAACGGTGCCCATTGAATCACCCCAGTTACGCACGCCTAGATACCCCGAGAACGCCTCGGGCACTATCACGAAGTCGCGCAGATAACCGTCCTCGATGGCCAACTGATCCAGGCTGCGCCAGTCCTTGCCTGCCTCGACCAGGGCAAGGCGAACCCACGTTTTCCATTGCAGCGCTGGAACCCGATGCATTGGGCCAGCGCGCTCGATATCCCCAGGCAGCGGCATGCGGCCAAGGACAGCACCGACCGATTGCAGGGATTTCTTTTCCGGCTCGTACAAGAACGGTGGCACTTTCTCTACGTGCCGGGCCACCAGCAGAAAGCGCTTGCGGCTTTGGGCCAGGCCGCCCAGCTCCCCGCAGTCGTGGGTTGTCTCGCTCACGGCATAGCCAAAGAAGTTCAACACCTGAACGATCTGATCGAGCAGGTGGCGACCACGGGTGGCCAGGCGCGGCACGTTCTCGAACACGATCAGGCCGGGCGGGTTGTGCTGCCAGGCCTCGCACATGAGCCACACGCAGCGCAACGTCAGTTCATTGAGGGCCTGGTACTTGGGGGTTAGGCTCAACGCCTCGGACAACAGGCCAGAAGCGCCTTTGCAGGGGCTGCTGATGAACACCACATCAGGATCCTGAAAGCCCGCAGC
This sequence comes from Pseudomonas sp. PS01300, assembly GCF_029960155.1. Classification (NCBI taxonomy): domain Bacteria; kingdom Pseudomonadati; phylum Pseudomonadota; class Gammaproteobacteria; order Pseudomonadales; family Pseudomonadaceae; genus Pseudomonas; species Pseudomonas sp. PS01300. The sequence continues at coordinate 50,026 of NZ_JASCPN010000033.1, forward strand.
GCGGCGAATATCAGCCGGGGTTGCCTCCCGCCAGTCTGCTGGCGGTTCCTTGCCATGGAAGGCGGTGTATTGCTCGCGGGTGAACAGGTCCATTTGCGTACCTGGTACACCGGCCAGGCGTTGGAAATCACGCAGCGCGCCGGCGTCCACATCGACACCGCCAATGCAGCGCCATTCCGCCTGCAGGTGGCCGACCACTTCCTTGTTTTGGTTGAAGCCTTTGGCGCCGCCGCCAAGCCCGCAGCAGAAATGAAAGTGCTTGAGCACATACTTTGTAAGCATGTTCGTCATCCGTCACGATGGCCCGGACCCAAGGTCCGGGCGGGGCTGTGGTCAGAGGGCGCGGGCTGTCGCCTCGGCCATGTCGCGGAAAATCTCGGCATGCAGTTCCAGCGGGAACTCTGCGATGACTTCGCGCTGGCCGATGCCGGAGCGCTGAGCGACGACCGTGTACATGGTGACGGTGGAGGGTTCTTGCCCTGGGCGGGCTTGATGGGACGGCTCGACGGTGAAGCCGGAGAAATCGCGCAGCTGCGTGGCTGAGCTGAAATAGAACAGGTGGGTTTCGATAGCCATTGTTTGAATCTCCTTCGCAATGCGCCCGGAGCGGTTGCCGCCGCTGGTTCCAGGCTGTCGAAGCAGGATTGCTTCGACGGTTCCCAGTATCGCAAAGGCCATTCTCAATGTCAACTTGTAGTCAAATCTATTTTTACTAATAATTTACCACAGCTCTAACTGCTCAGAGTTAGTGATATCGACAACGGGAATGCCCGGCGTACGCGAGTCCAGGGCATTATCTGGATCCCGCAAACTGTCGGACAACGCCGCAAAACGCGCTCGATCGGCAGCGGCTCGCCTGACGTTAAAATGCTCGTCTACAACGTCATTGACCCTGGCCCACTGGTTCCAGGCAAAGCTACGCCCTAGCCCTACCGTTGTCGTCGTGCTGGGGAAGCCATCGGCATTTCGCACTAGGTCTTCCCATGAGGCGCCAAACTGTACTGCGTCGAATCGGCTGTGCTTGCCAGTGAGGGCGTTGCGCTCAAGCAACAGCGCCCGCTCCAGCAGCTCGGGGTGATTCGCGGCAAGCCAATAGAGTTCCCAGTGCTTGGAAGCTGGGCAGAAAAAGCAGGCGGATTTGATCGGTACCAGGTCCGCGCCGAGCGCATGAGTGATCGCACGCACACAATCGCGGCGAGTCCAGCGAACCAGCTGCAACGGGTAGACATAATCGAAGTTTGCGTCCGCAGGCTTGAGCGCTTTGGAGCGGCGCAGATCTGCTTTGCCGCAGTCGTAACCGATCAGCTTGACGATGCGTTGCCCCGTCACCTTGGCGCGTTCCCACACAGGATGCGCTGGCCTGGCGTTCGGGCCAGAACGGGCGCCCATGAGAAACTGATCTTGGGGAACCTGCTTCCACTTCACCGAACAAGATTTCATGCCAAAGGCCAGGCTAGGCAATGTCTCGTTGGCCATGCAGTTGCCGTAAAGATCCTGGTATCCGGTGGTGGGCTTCGGTTTCTTCCGGCACACGCTAACGGACGGCCAGCCCCACGCACGCAGCACTGAATCCATCGCCTCAATGTGGGCCAACGTCTCGGGTTTCTCCGCGCCGGTGTCGGCAAAGGTGATGATATCCGGGCGCAGCCCTGCCGCGTGCAGGGCTACGAGCATGGCCGTGGAATCCACGCCCGATCCGAAACACACGGCCAGCAGCCGACCGGCCAGCGCAGCGCGCAGGGCCTCGACCTGGGCGAGGGATAAAACAGGGTGAGCGCCGCCCGAGGGGCAGCCGCGGCTGATTGCGTTCATGCGTACTCCTTCGCAAGTGCCCGGAGCGGTTGCCGCCGCTGGATCCGGGCACTGTTGGGTTACGTTTACTCGGTGTCGTCACCAATGAGATCGCACAAGCTCGGCACCAGGTCGACCTCGGCGGGCTTGTTGTCTGGTCCCGTCACTTTGAACACGCATGCGCTGTCGGGATCGCCATCTGCAATTCGCGGCTGGAAGTAGTGGCGTGCGCACGCCTCTGCGGCTGCTCGATGATCGCCGTCAACGTCGATATCAACGGCCCATACGACACGGTATGTAGTCATTGCGGGATTCTCCTTCGCTGTGCCGGAGCGGTTGCCGCCGCATGTACCGGCTTTTAGATTACTTGCCTTCGAAATAGGCGGGACGCTGGGCCAGTTCGCGGGCTATCAGCTCGTCCGCAAACAGCGGAGCCTGCTTTTCAACCCGCCGCTCCAGGTTCTTGCGCCTGACCTTGCCTTTTGCCTCGGCGCTCCAGCGCTTGACCGCCTGAGAGGCGGGAAAGTCGAGACAGACCCCGTAACCCTCGGGCCGGGCCTCCCACGCCTTGCGCATTTCCTCGGGGAGCTTCTGCCCTGCCGGCGCCTCGATCACCAGCAGCTCGAAGTCACCGGGGCATGGCAAGTGAGGCAGACACCAGCGCAGGGAGTAGCGCCACATGGGCGGCGCTACCTGCTGGGCATTCGCGGCCATCAGACCAGATCCCAGCTCGCCTGATCCCAGCCCGGCAGCTTGGACTGCGCTACGCGGCGAATTTCATGCAGGGTGCGAAATGCCTGGGTCGCGTAATAGTCGGGGTTTTGATTGGACTGATATTCCAGGCACTGGATGAGCTTGAGGGCTTCGAGCGGGGTGGGCTTGGGGACAGTTTCATCCAGGCCGAACAGCTCGCCCTTGAACGTTTCGCGAGGGTAGCGCGTGCGTACGGATCGGATGTTTTCGTCAAGCAGCTGCTGGCCTTTATCGGCAAGGAGCTGGTAGGTGGTTGCATCCGGCTTGCCGTTGCAGGTGAACATGAGGATGGCGGAGATGTGAAAACGATTCAGGATATAGGCGCTCATGGAAACTCCTTCGCAGTGTGCCCGAAGCGGTTGCCGCCGCTGGTTCCGGGCTGTCGAAGCGGAATTGCTTCGACGTGGTAAGTATCGCAAAGGAACCCCAACAAGTCAACTATCAGTCAAATCTAATTTGACTGATAGTGACATTTTTTTACTACGCAGCGCGGGCGTCTGGCAGCACGTTGCCGGCGTAATATTCGGCAATCTGCTCATTCACTTTGTCCAGCAGATCCAGGCGCAGAAACTCCAGGTGGAGGGTGCCCTTCTTGAACGCCTTGGCCCGGTAGTTCTCGTTCTCGAACACTTCCCCAGCCTGAAAAGCTGCATCCATAGCTGAGGTCAATGCGTGCGCCTGGAAGGGCTTGCCATCGAGCGTCTGAAATACCCGGTCAAGGTCATTGAGCTTGTCCTTGGCCCATGAACCGTACCGGATGCAAAGGCCACTTTTGAACGAAGGTTCGACCATCCCTTCCATGATCACTTTCTGGCCGATGCGAAACGGCTCTTTTGCGTTGGTGCGGTAGTCGTCGGAGAGATACCGGAACACATTGAAAACCCCACGCTGGAACATGGATTCGGCGTTTATGCGCAAGTCGATGAACGTCGCGGTGATCGTCGACGCGGTGAATTCAGGCGGGGATGGGCAAAGGCTCTTCTCAAACTCCGCGACGGCCTCGGCGTCCATCAGTTGCTTAAAGCCTGTCATATCGAACGCCCGGCGCCATAGGGAGGTGTCCAGTTCGCGGCGCACCCTGTCCTGGTCTTCCCTGAGTTGCGCAGCGTGAGGCATCAGATGCCGACCATGGGGCGCTAGAACTTCCTGGGCCAGCTCCAGCATGCGGCGTGCATCAGTGATCAGCCGTAGCGCTTCCTCGCGGGCAGTTAGCAGATCGTCAAGCGTAGAAGGTAACGCCAACTCTTTGAAAATAGACATGCTTCGAACTCCTTCGCAGTGTTGCCCGGAGCGGTTGCCGCCGCTGGTTCCAGGCTGTCGAGACGGGATTGCTTCGACGGATTCAGTATCCTAAAAAATCACCCTTGCGTCAACTTATGGTCAATATTATATTTACTATTAATTGACTTTCTCGCGTGCGAGAATCTTGCCTAGCCGTGATTTATAAGCTACAATTGAGCCCATGAAGACAATTAAACAAACCGCCACGTACAGGAACTGGGAACGCAAGCTGCGAGACAAGCAGGCCAAAGCCATCATCGCTGCGCGAGTCTTCCGCGTTGCAAATGGTCTGCTTGGGGACGTTCAACCAGTGGGCCAGGGGATCAGCGAACTGCGCATCCATCACGGCCCCGGCTACCGGGTGTATTTTCAGCAGCGCGGTAACCAACTGGTCCTGTTGCTGTGTGGTGGGGACAAGAGCAGCCAAGCGCGGGATATCGAAACCGCTAAAGCGTTGGCCAGCCAGTGGAGTGACGATGAATGAAAGAACAATTTTACGACTACGACCCCGCTGATGCGTTGACTGATGCGGAGTCCATCGCGGTATTCATGGAGGACGCATTCGAAACGGGCGATGCGGCCTATATCGCAAAATGCCTGGGTGTCGTAGCCCGCGCCAAAGGGATGACCGCCCTTGCCAATGAATCTGGCCTTTCCCGCGAACACCTCTACCGGTCGTTCTCGGACAAGGGCAACCCGACTTTGAAAACCCTGCTGGCCGTAATGCGTGCCGTTGGCCTGGATCTTACGACCCGCAAGCACGTTGAGCCGGTACACTAATCGTTGTGAACAAGGAGGTTACATGATCGCTTTAACGTCGAAAAAGAAGGGGGTCATACGCGCATGCGCATGGGCTGCCTGGCTCGGCCTAGCTGCTTGGATCGCCACCAAGTCGCCCTACGCTGGGCCTGCTGGTTTCGATTGGGCCTGGTTCGCGTTGATGGGCCTTTTCCCCAAATTCCTCCAGGGTGATATCCCGCCGATATGGCCGGAGAGCGGGGCCGAAGTCACCCCCGATCAACAACGTCGGTGGATTTACGGGCTGCTGACCTTGGCGGTTTTCGCGTGGGTGATGGCGCGTGATTCGAAAGTGATAGATCTCATCGCCACACTTATCGGATAAAAGGGGGTACTTATGAACACGGACCTGATCGTCAAACGCATTTTGCTCACCCCCGTTGCAGCCGGGTTTGGGTGGATCGTTGCAACCATGATTGTGATCGGCCTGAAACTGGCCCTCCCTACCCTTCTTCCGATTGCCTGGACTGAGCGCATTGGCCCATTAGGCGCCGTTGTCGGCATCGTCATTTTTTACTGGATGACCTGGAATGAAGGTCGCCCGGACAAGCGAGGCTGACATGGAAAAGACTATTTCCCCGAACCAAACCAAGGCGCTTTTCGCCTGGGGCTGGCTCCTGTGGATTGGCTGCGCATTTTGGCTGGCCCGATTCCCGTGGACAGATAACGCTGAACTGAGCCTAAAGGGTCTTGCATTCCTGATCCTCCTGCCCAAGGCCATTCAAGGGTTCTTCTATACCATCACCCCGAAGCAGAACAGATTCAGCGATGGCTACACGGACAAACACAAGCGGTTGCCCTTGTATACGGCGCTTGCTGCGGGTATCGGCCTTTGGTTCGCTGTAACCGGCGTGTACGACCTGGCCAACTCCCTCTGATCGATTTGCATGGCATTGAGCGCTTGACCGCAGGCGCTCTTGCCGATCTGCTTTAATGCCGAGCGTGGGGCGCGGGAAACAAACGCTTTTCAAAGCAGCAGCCGCGAAGCGGATGCCGCCTTGCTCTTTGGGAATGGAAGCACACCACCGCTGGGTGGATCTGCTCGGCAGCCTTCGGTAGGACGCGGTAAGCCCGGACTATCCAGAGCCAGGCCGCGTGCAAGGGGACCGTGGAATACCGCAGGGAGCGTAGCGAGCGAGGATATGCCGCGAAAGCCCCTTGCAGGCAAGGCCTGGTGGCGGATAGGCCATTGGGGCGTCCGCTTCCTACCGATGGTTGCTGAGCTAGCCGCAGTGGTTGCCCTGGAACGACCGGCA
>NZ_JASCPN010000034.1:0-55407 GCF_029960155.1 Pseudomonas sp. PS01300
GGTCAAGCCCGCTCCCACAAAGATCACTGGTGTTTTTGTGGGAGCGGGCTTGACCCGCGATGCAGTCGCCGCTATCTGTCAGGCGTCCGGCGCACAGCCCTTGAGCACCAGCCGGATGATGGTCTGCGCCGCCGCCTCGTAGTCGCTGTCCTCGAGCTTGGCCTTGCCGGTGACCACCGAGATCTGCCAGTCGAAATCGGCATAGGTCTGGGTTGCAGCCCAGATGCTGAACATCAGGTGGTGCGGGTCGACCGGCGCGATCAGGCCGCGTTCGATCCAGCCCTGGATGCATTCGATGTTGTGCCGTGCCTGCACGTTGAGCTGCTCGACCTGGCTGGCGCTCAGGTGCGGCGCGCCGTGCATGATCTCGCTGGCGAACACCTTGGACGCGAAGGGCAGGTCGCGGGAGATGCGCACCTTGGAGCGGATGTAGGCACTGAGCACCTCTTGCGGCTCACCGTCGGCATTGAACGGGGTGGAGGCCTGCATGATCGGCTCGATGATGCTTTCGAGCACCTCGCGGTAGAGGTTTTCCTTGGATTTGAAGTAGTAGTAGACGTTGGGCTTGGGCAGGCCGGCCTTGGCCGCGATGTCGCTGGTCTTGGTGGCAGCGAAGCCCTTGTCGGCGAACTCCTCGCTGGCGGCCCGCAGGATCAGTTCTTTGTTGCGCTCGCGAATGGTGCTCATGGTGGCGCTGTTCCTTGTATCTGGCCGCGTGCGGCAACAGGCCTGGGCAGGCGGTTGCGCATGGTAGCACCGCGTTCGCGAAGCGCTCAAGGTCGCCCCTTTTGCCCATCGACAGGCTAAGCTTGGCGCCATCTCACCTCAATGGAACATGAATCATGGCTGCAAGCAGTTTGCTGGTACTGATCGACGATATCGCCACGGTACTCGACGATGTCTCGGTCATGACCAAGGTCGCGGCCAAGAAGACCGCCGGCGTACTGGGTGATGATCTGGCCCTCAATGCCCAGCAGGTCACGGGTGTGCGCGCCGAGCGGGAACTGCCGGTGGTGTGGGCGGTGGCCAAGGGCTCGTTCCTGAACAAGCTGATCCTGGTGCCGGCTGCGTTGCTGATCAGCGCATTCATCCCGTGGGCGGTAACCCCGCTGCTGATGCTCGGCGGCGCCTACCTGTGCTTCGAGGGGTTCGAAAAGCTCGCGCACAGGTTTCTGCACAGCGCCGAGGAGGCCAAGGCCGGGCATGCGGCATTGACCGAAGCAGTGGCCAACCCGGCGGTCGACCTGGTGACGTTCGAGAAAGACAAGATCAAGGGCGCGGTGCGTACCGACTTCATTCTCTCGGCCGAGATCATCGCCATCACGCTGGGCACCGTGGCCGATGCGCCACTGCCCCAGCAGATCATCGTGCTGTCGGGCATCGCGATCGTGATGACGATCGGCGTGTACGGGCTGGTGGCGGGGATCGTCAAGCTGGATGACCTGGGCCTGTGGCTGACGCAAAAAGCCTCGCGTGCAGCCAAGGCCATCGGCAACGGCATTTTGAGTGCGGCGCCCTACATGATGAAAAGCCTGTCGGTGATCGGCACCGCGGCGATGTTCCTGGTAGGTGGCGGGATTCTGGTGCATGGCATCGCGCCGCTGCATCATGCCATCGAGGCCTTCGGCGAAGGGCGTGGCGGGGCGCTGACGACGGCCTTGCTCAATGCCGGCGTGGGCGTAGTGGCGGGGGCTGCGGTGCTGGCGGTGGTTGCCGTGGTGGGCAAGTTCTGGAAGGCCATCCGGGGCTGATGGCCTCTTCGCCGGCAAGGCCGGCTCCTACAGGAGTAAGCCGTCTGTAGGAGCCGGCCTTGCCGGCGAAGAACGCAACCCGGTCAGAAGTGCACTTTCACCAGCAGGCTCGCGGTGTTCTGGTCGGTATCGAAGGCGTCGCTGTCCTTGATGCCGTACTTGTCTTTCCAGTAGTCGTATTCGAAACCGACGTACAGCTGTTTTTCGCCCAGGTTCAGGGCCTTGCCCAGGTCATACTTGATCTGCGGGTTGAAGTGCAGGTTGGAATGATAGGTGCCGCGACGCCGGGTTTCGTCGTTGTCCACCACCCAGTCCATGTAGCCGTCGATCAGGATGTCCGACTTGCCCACGGGAATGGTGTACGACCACACCGGGGTGATCTGCCATACGTTGTCACCGGCGCGGCTGCCCTCGGTGTGGCGCTGGTAGAAGTTGAGCTGGAAGTAGTCGAAGCCGGGGATGGCCAGGTCGAAGCCTGGGCCGATCAGGTACGACTCGTTGTCTCCCTCGCCGAACTCGTAGGTCATGGCCAGCAGCACATCCTTGACCGGGCCGAACTCCAGTTTCTGGTCGAAGATCTTGCCGAACGACAGGCGCGGGGTGAACTCGCCGTAGTAGGTGTTCGGACCGACGTTGCCGTCCTTCTTGCCGTTGTAGAAGATCTTGTCGATGAACAGGAAGTTGTCGCCGTACTTCCAGGCATCGGCGTGCTCGAAAGTGAAGGTCTGCTGGATCTGCGGGTTGACCGCAAAGTCCTTGCCGTAGAGGTAGGTCAGGCTGTTGTTCTGCCACTGCAGCAGGTCACCGGCGGTGGCGGTACTTGCCGCCAGCAGGCCGCCTGCAAGCATCAGGCTGTTGGTAATGCGCATTGCGTGCTCCCTTGATTGATTCGGCACTCTGTGTCGGCGCCGTTCTGGTTCAACGTGTTGTCTTTTTGGTCAGCTTTTTTCGATCGGCCACAGCGCGTTCGCAAGAGCTGAGCCAACCTTGGCGGGTTGGCGCAACGGGCCTGCTCGACGTCTTTCTGAACAGTTGAACAAGGGGCGTGAGGCTGGCAATACGCTTACCAACCGCCCGAATTCATTGACTGAGCGGTCAGTAAACGCAGGTAGGAGGGGTCCTACCCTGAGCGAGGGGGCGCGCAGATTACTGGCTTGCGCGCCGTCCCTCAAGTGCTCCGTTATGGAGCGTGCGCGACAAAAACTGTGCGTTCGATCAGGTTTTAGAAGTGAACCTTGATCAGCGCACTGGTCACGCTCTGGTTGGTCTTGAGGCGATCGCTGTCCTCGATGCCGTATTTGTCCTTCCAGTAGCTGTATTCGATACCCACGTACAGCTGCTTGGCGCCGATGTTCAGCGCCTTGCCCAGGTCGTACTTGACCTGCGGGTTGAAGTGCAGGTTGGCGTGGTAGGTGCCGCGACGGCTTTCGTCGTTGTCCACCACCCAGTCCATGTAGCCATCGATCAGCAGGTCGGACCTGCCCATGGGGATGGTGTAGGAGAACGCCGGGGTGATCTGCCACACGCGATCACCCGGGCGGCTGCCTTCGGTGTTGCGCTGGTAGAAGTTGAGGGTGAAGTAGTTGAAGCCGGGGATGGCCAGGTCGAAGCCCGGGCCGATCAGGTAGGCCTCGTTGTCGCCTTCACCGGTTTCGTAGGTCATGGCCAGCAGCACGTCCTTGATCGGGCCGAACTCCAGCTTCTGGTCGAAGATCTTGCCGAACGACAGGCGCGGGCTGATCTCGCTGTAGTAGGTGTTCTTGCCCTTGTTACGGTCTTGGCCGCCGTTGTAGAAGATCTTGTCGACGAACAGGAAGTTGTCGCCGTACTTCCATTTGTTGGCGTGCTCGAAAGTCACCGTCTGCTGGATCCGCGGGTTGACCTGAAAGTCCTTGCCGTACAGATACGTCAGGCTGTTGGTGTGCCAGAGCAGCAGGTCCTCCGCTACCGCAGGAAGCGTGGCCAGCAAGCTGCTGCCCAGCAAGAGGGAAGAGGTGATGCGTTTCATGTGGTTATTCCCGGCTATTGTTATTGTTGGATTGCGGTTTTTTCGGCGCAAACGCGCCCCGAGCGGCCCACTCCCAGGGGCCGACGGTACTGCGTGGTGCTCGGGTTGACCGGGGCGGCAGGCGCCGCCCCGTGTATCAGTGCTGGTGCACGGCGTCGTTGTGCGCGGCGCGTTCGGCGCCGCCCAATACGTTGAACAGCAGGTTCAGTACCAGGGCACTGACGGTGGCCATGGCGATGCCGCTGTGGGTGATCGGCTCCATCCATTGCGGCATCTGCGCGAAGAACTCCGGACGTACCACCGGGATCAGGCCCATGCCGACGCTGACGGCCACCAGCAACTGGTTGCGTCGGTCGCCGATGTCGGCCTCCTGCAGGATCTTGATGCCGGTGGCCGCGACCATGCCGAACATGGCGATGGAGGCGCCGCCCAGTACCGCCGGCGGGATCGAGGCAATCAGGAATGCCGCCTTGGGCAGCAGGCTGAGCACGATCAGGAACAGCCCGGCCACCACGGTCACGTAGCGGCAGCGCACGCCGGTCATCTGGACCAGGCCGATGTTCTGTGCGAACGAGGAGTGGGTGAAGGTGTTGAAAAAGCCTGCCACGAACGAGGCGCCGGCGTCCCAGAACAGGCCGCGACGCAGCATGCCGGGGGTCACTTCACGCTCGGTGACCTTGCCCAGCGCGAGGAACATGCCGGTGGACTCGACGAAGATGATCACCACCACCAGGCACATCGACAGGATCGGCGCCAGGCTGAAGGTGGGCATGCCGAAGTGCAGCGGGGTGACCACCTGTACCCAGGGGGCCTGGGCCAGGCCGCTGAGGTCGACCATGCCGATGGCGCCGGCAATGATGTAGCCCAGGCCCATGCCGATCAGTACCGACACGTTCACCCAGAAGCCACGCATGAAGCGATTGATCAGCAGGATGGTGGTCAGCACCAGGCCGGCCACGGCCAGGTAGATCGGCGAGCCGAACGGCGCGGCCGCCGCGCCGCCGCCGGCCCAGTTGACGGCGACCGGGAACAGCGACAGACCGATGGAGGTAATCACCGTGCCGGTGACCAGTGGCGGGAAAAACCTCACCACCTTGGACATGAACGGGGCGATCAGCATGCCGAAGAAGCCGGCGGCGATGGTCGCGCCGAAAATCCCCTGCAGGCCCACGCCGGGCATGCCGGCCATGGCCACCATGCTGCCGACGGCGGCGAAGCTGGCGCCCATCATCACCGGCATGCGGATGCCCAGTGCGCCAATGCCGAGCGACTGGACCACGGTGGCGACACCGGCGACCAGCAGATCGGCATTGATCAGGAATGCGATTTCTTCACGAGAGAGCCCGGCGGCCTGCCCGATGATCAGCGGCACCGCAATGGCACCTCCGTACATCAGCAGAACATGTTGCAAACCCACCAGGATCAGTTGCAGCAGGGGCAGTGGCTGTCGTGGCGGCGCAACGGGGATGTACGCCTTGCGTGACTCGGACATGCAGCACCTCAGGTTTTGTTTTTATTCTGGGTAGCTGCAGGCTCAGGCGCCCTGCTTGCGAAGAAGCAGGAGGCCGCGCCTGGCTTGCAGCTTGTAGCTTGCCGCTTGAAGCTTGTATCAGTTGGTTGGAGCACCCTTGGCGATCCATGCACCAATCAGTTCACGTTCCTGCTGGGTCATCTGGGTGATGTTGCCCAGGGGCATGATCTGGCTGGCGACGGCCTGTGCCTGGATGCGTGGGGCCAGTTGCTGGATCTGTTGCGGGGTATCGAGCATCACGCCGGCCGGGGCGGCACTGAACAGCGGGCTGGTCGGCTTGGCCGAATGGCACACGGTGCAGCGTTCCTGGATGACGCTGTGGATCTTGTCGAAGTTGCCGCTGTCCGCCGCAGCGGTGGCAGTGGCGGGCGCTTCGGCCGGGGTGGCGGCAGGTGCCGGGTTGGCAGCCTGTTCGGCGGCTTTCTCGGCAGCGGTCTTGCCACCCAGTGCGGTTTCCGGCAGCGGCTGGTACTGGACCTTGGCAGCGGCCTGCTCAGGCGCGGTCGGCATCGGCTTGGGGCCGGTGACGTAGGCCAGGCAGATCATCGCCAGGGCGCCGACGGGCAGGGTCCAGGCGTACTTGGCGCTGTCGTGGCGGGTGTTGAAGTAGTGACGCACCAGCACCGCTGCAATCGCGATCCCGGCCAGGATCAGCCAGTTGTACTGGCTGCCGTAGGTGCTCGGGAAGTGGTTGCTGATCATGATGAACAGCACCGGCAGGGTGAAGTAGTTGTTGTGGCGCGAACGCAGCAGGCCCTTGGCCGGCAGGGTCGGGTCGGGGGTTTCGTTCTTCTCGATGGCGGCGACCAGTGCACGCTGGGCCGGCATGATGATGCGGAAGACGTTGCCGACCATGATGGTGCCGATGATCGCGCCGGTGTGCAGGTACGCACCACGGCCGCTGAACACCTGGCTGAAGCCGTAGCAGGCCGCAATGATCAGCACGAACAGCACCAGGCCGAGCAGGCCGGGGCGCTTGCCCAGGGGCGAGTCGCACAGCACGTCGTAGATGAACCAGCCGGCGATCAGCGAACCGACGCCGATGGCGATGCCTTCACCACCGCTCAGGGTGCTGCCGGGGGCCAGCAGGTAGACGCTGGGGTTCCAGTAGAACACCAGGCACAGCAGGGCAATACCCGACATCCAGGTGAAGTAGGCTTCCCATTTGAACCAGTGCAGGTTCTCCGGCATTTTCGGCGGGGCCAGCTTGTACTTTTCCAGGTGGTAGATACCGCCACCGTGAATCGCCCAGAGGTCGCCCGACAGACCGTCGCGCGGGTTGGCCCGGTTGAGGTTGTTCTCCAGCCATACGAAATAGAACGACGCGCCGATCCAGGCCACGCCAGTGATCATGTGAACCCAGCGCACGCTCAGGTTCAGCCATTCCAACAGATGTGCTTCCACAGTCTTTACCTCTTGCCGGTCACCGCAGGCCAGTGACCGACCTTCTCTTATTGGTGGGGTGCGAGGATCAGTTGCTCATCCTCATTGAAGAAATGTTCGTCGCAGTTGTTGCCGGAACCGCTGCGATCAACCACCAGGAAGTCATCCCGCTTTTCGATCGTCAGCACCGGGTGGTGCCAGACGCCGCGATGGTAATTGATGCCCTGCCTGCCATTACTGACAAAGGCGCGGACAAGACCCGATACAGGTACATCGCCAACGGGCGCGACCACGATCAGAAAGGGATTGCCGAGCAGCGGGATGAAGGCCTGGCTGCCCAGCGGATGGCGCTCCAGCATGCGCACGGTCAGCGGCATGTCCTGCGCGTCGGCGCGGAAGATGCTGATGATGGCGGAGTCCTCGGGCTGGGCGGTTTCTACCGTGGCCAGCTTGTGGAAGCGCATGGTCGAACCGTTGTTGATCATGAAGTGGTCGCTGCCGTCGGTTTCGATCACGTCACCGAAAGGGGCGAAGGCTTCTTTGGTCAGGGGCTCAATCACTAAAGTGCGCATGCGGGTGTTCTCTAATTATGTGTTGTCGGGGCTTTGGCGATTGCCGGCAGGCCAGTGCCTGCCAAGGCGCGCCGGTTACAGCTGCTGCAGGCGGAACAGGGCGATCAGGTTGATCTGCGCCAGGGCTTCCTTGAACTCGGCCTCGACCGAGTTGTGGATGCGTTTCTCGAACGAGGCGAGGATCTGGTGCCGGTTGCTGCCTTTTACCGCCATGATGAACGGGAACTGGAACCTGGCCTTGTAGGCGTCGTTGAGTTCGGTGAAACGGGCGAACTCTTCGGCGGTGCACTGGTGGATGCCGGCGCCAGCCTGTTCGTTGGTGCTCGATTCGGTCAGTTCGCCCTGGACGGCGGCTTTGCCGGCCAGGTCCGGGTGAGCATTGATCAGGGCCAGCTGGCTGGCGTGATCGGCGCTGAGCAGGATGTCGCTCATGCGCTGGTGCAGGGCTTCGATCTGGTCCAGCTCGTGCAGTTGGCCCAGGTCGTAGGCTTTTTCGGCGACCCACGGCGAGTGCTCGTAGATGTCGGCGAAGGCGGCGACGAACGCGGCACGGTCCAGGGTCGAAGGCTTGAGGGTCTTGAAGTCGGTCATTTGGCGCTCTCGGCTTGGAAAGGGTGGGTGGCATGCCAGTGGCGGGCGATGTCCACGCGCCGGGCGAACCACACCTGCTCATGGCTCTTGGCGTACTCCACGAAGCGCTTGAGCGCGGCGATGCGTGCCGGGCGGCCGATCAGGCGGCAGTGCAGGCCGATCGAGAGCATCTTCGGCGCCTCGGCACCTTCGGCGTAGAGCACGTCGAAGGCGTCCTTGAGGTACTGGAAGAACTGCTCGCCACAATTGAAGCCCTGCACCTGGGTGAAGCGCATGTCGTTGGTGTCCAGGGTGTAGGGGATCACCAGGTGCGGCTTGCCGGTGGGGTTGTTGGGTTCCCAGTAGGGCAGGTCGTCGTCGTAGGTGTCGCTGTCGTAGAGGAAGCCGCCTTCCTCCATCACCAGCCGGCGGGTGTTGGGCCCGGTACGGCCGGTGTACCAGCCCAGCGGGCGCTCGCCGGTGAGGTCGGTGAGAATGCGGATGGCCTCGAGCATGTGCTCGCGCTCCTGGTTCTCGTCCATGTACTGGTAGTCGATCCAGCGGTAGCCGTGGCTGCAGATCTCATGGCCGGCGGCGACCATGGCGCGGATCACGTCGGGGTGGCGCTGGGCGGCCATGGCCACGGCAAACACGGTGAGCGGCACGCCGGTGTCTTCGAACAGCTTGAGCAGGCGCCATACACCGGCGCGGCTGCCATACTCGTAAAGCGATTCCATGCTCATGTTGCGGGCGCCCTGCAGGGGCTGCGCCGAGACCATCTCGGAAAGGAAGGCTTCGGATTCCTTGTCCCCGTGAAGAATGTTGCGTTCGCCACCTTCTTCATAGTTGAGCACGAAAGACAAAGCGATGCGGGCATTCCCCGGCCAGCGCGGATGGGGTGGGTTGTTGCCGTAACCGATCAGGTCGCGAGGATAATCAGCGCTCACTGCAGCCTTCCTTCTTGTACGTGAAAACGGGGGTGTGGTGTCTGAGTCAGGTCATCGGCCACAACGATGGAGTGATTGTATACAACTTTATTGACGATTTGTAAGCCTGTTTTTTCTCATTTCTTCCGCCATTCGCCCTTGAAAAAGGTTGCAAGAAACCTGCCTGATTGGTCAGTAAATGACGATAGCGTCCGCCAGGCGCGCGGCTTTGCGACTGATGGCGTATTTACAGGGCACGCTCGGCAGGCTAACAAAATCGTCGAATTTATTGTGTACAATTTTAGCTGAAAATGTCTTAATAATCCGACAGCCGCACGCTGCCCTGCTTCATCCCGGTGCCGTGCGGGTATTTTTTGCCCATAGATTGAAACGAGGCGCACGCAATGGGACGTTTGACCACGCATGTACTGGATGCCGCACATGGCTGCCCTGGCAGCTCGATCAAGGTCGAGCTGTACCGGGTCGAAGGCCAGCAGCTTGAGCTGGTGAACACGGCGCTGACCAACAGCGATGGCCGTTGCGATGCGCCACTGCTGCAGGGTGAGGATTACCGCAGCGGTGTGTACCAGCTGCAGTTCAGTGCCGGTGACTATTATCGTGCCCGTGGTGTGCAGTTGCCGGAGCCGGCGTTCCTGGATGTGGTGGTGCTGCGTTTCGGCATCAGCGCCGAGCAGGATCACTACCACGTGCCGTTGCTGATCTCGCCGTACAGTTACTCGACCTATCGCGGAAGCTAGTTGGTCGCTAGATGAATCTTCGTAGGTCCTTGCCCGCTCTCACTGGCGGGCTTTTTTTTGCCTCGGATTCGAGGGCGTGCCTGCAGGGCTGTTCGCTGGCAGAGCGGCACAGGCAACAAAAAGCCCCGCCCGAAGGCGAGGCTCCTTGAACCGACGCAGTGCTTACAGGAACACGAACTTGGCCACAAAGATCGCACACAGCACCCACAGGCTCGCCGAGATCTCCCTGTAGCGCCCGGTGCCGGCCTTGAGCACCACATAGGTGATGAAGCCCAGCGCAATGCCGTCCGCCACCGAGAATGTCAGCGGCATCATGATCGCCGTGACGATCGCCGGAATGCTGTCGGTGGCTTCATCCCAGTTGATGTGCGCCATGCTGCCCATCATCAGCATCGCCACATAGATCAGTGCGCCGGCGGTGGCATACGCCGGGATCATCCCCGCCAGCGGCGCAAAGAACATCGCCGCGACGAACAGCAGGCCGACCACCACAGCCGTGAGCCCAGTGCGCCCGCCGGCCGCCACACCTGCAGCACTTTCCACGTAGCTGGTTACCGGCGGCACACCCACCACTGCACCGAACACGCTCGATGCACTGTCGGCCTTGAGCGCCCGCGACAGGTTTTCGATGCGCCCCTCGGCGTTCACCAGGTTGGCGCGCTGGGCCACGCCCATCAGCGTGCCGGCGGTGTCGAACATGTGCACGAACAGAAACGCCAGTACCACGCTGATCATGCTGACGTTGAACACGCCCGCCACGTCCATGGCCATCCAGGTGGGCGCCAGGCTCGGCGGCAGCGAGAACACGCCGCCATATTCCACCAGGCCCAGGGCCCAGCCGGCCAGTGTCACGGCGATGATGCTGATCAGGATCGCGCCGAACACCCGGCGATAGCTGAGCACGGCAATCATCAGGAAGCACGCCGCCGCCAGCAGCGGGCCAGGCTCGTGCAGCGAGCCGAGCTTGATCAGGGTGGCTGGGCTGGCGACGATGATGCCGGCCGTCTTCAGCCCGATCACCCCGAGAAACAGCCCCACACCCGCGCCCATGGCGTGGCGCAGGCTCAGCGGGATGCTGTTGAGCAGCCATTCGCGCACCCGCGACAGCGTCAGCAGCATGAACAGCACACCCGATACGAACACCGCACCCAGCGCGGCCTCCCAGGTGTAGCCCATGGTGCCGACCACCGTGTAGGTGAAAAAGGCGTTCAGCCCCATGCCGGGTGCCAGGCCCACCGGCCAGTTGGCATACAGGCCCATCAGCAGGCAGCCGAGTGCCGCCGCGATGCAGGTGGCCACGAACGCGGCACCGTGGTCGATGCCGGCGTCGGCCATGATGTTGGGGTTGACGAAAATGATGTAGGCCATGGTGATGAAGGTGGTTACACCCGCGATCAGTTCGGTCCTGACAGTGGTGCCGTGCAGCTTGAGTTTGAAAATCCGCTCCAGCCAGCTCGTTTCGAGCGGTGGGGCAAGATCCAGCGTAGGGGCTTGGGGTTTGCGGCTTTCCACAGCGTGTACTCCTCACGTCTTTTCTTGTTGTTCAGAGCTTGTCCTGCGCGTTGACTGGGGGCTCTGCGAGGGGGAGGGCATGGCGACCGGACCTGTTGTTGACCTGCGGGTCAGGAAGTTGCACGGCTGGATTATGCGTTTGTATACAAATAATGCAAATAATGTTTTTGTCGGTGTGTGCAGGTAAATTGTCGCCACGGCTATAACGTGATGGCACTCTGCAGAAATCGCCAAGCCTGTGTACAATGCGTCAATACCATGAACGTCTAATTTTCTATCCAGGACTTGCCATCGCCCTACTGGCTGGTATTACAGTCAGGGTCCGATAGGTGGATCTCCGTGCTCGAGCGCCCATGAACGAACAGCTGCAACCCCTCAAGAAACCCACGCGCACCGGCAAGGCCGGTCGTAGCGGCACCCAGGACGATATCGTTTACGCGCACATATTCGAGGCAATCCTCGAACAACGCCTGGCGCCGGGTACCAAGTTGAGTGAGGAAGCCCTGGGCGAGATCTTCGGCGTCAGCCGCACCATCATCCGGCGTGCGCTGTCGCGCCTGGCCCACGAAAGCGTGGTGCTGCTGCGCCCCAATCGCGGTGCGGTAGTGGCCAGCCCGACCGTCGAAGAGGCGCGTCAGGTGTTCTTTTCGCGGCGCATGGTCGAGCGTGCCATCACCGAACTTGCAGTGGAGCACGCCACCGCCGAGCAGTTGAACGAACTGCGCCAGATGGTGCGCGAGGAGCGCGACAGCTTCTCGCGCGGCGACCGGGGTGCCGGCATTCGCCTGTCTGGCGAGTTTCACCTCAAGCTGGCGGAAGCGGCGGGCAATGCACCGCTGATCAGCTTCCAGCGCAGCCTGGTATCGCAGACTTCGCTGATCATTGCCCAGTACGAAAGCGGCAACCGCTCGCACTGCTCGTATGACGAGCACATGCAACTGATCGACGCTATCGAGGCGCGTGATGCGGCCCAGGCGGTGAGCCTGATGATGCACCACATGGACCACATCGACAGCAAGCTCAACCTCGACGAGGAGAGTGCGTCGGATGACCTGCACGCGGTGTTCTCGCACCTGCTGCAAACCAAGAAGCGCGGCAGCTCGGTGCCGGCAAAGGGCTGATACTGCGTCGCCTGCAATCGCGGGTCGAGCCCGCTCCCACAGGATTGTCTCGGTCCTTGTGGGAGCGGGCTTGACCCGCGATGCTTTCAGGGCTGCTGGCACTTGAGCCAACCTCTGCTAGATTTCTATCTGTTGCACTCCCGCAAACCTTCATCAAGCAGTTGGGCTTGCGCTTCAGGCGTACCACTTCTTGAGGACTGACTGATGTCGATGCCCATGAGCAAACGCATGGGAGCTGAATTGATAGGGACGTTCTGGTTGGTGTTGGGGGGTTGTGGCAGCGCGGTACTGGCTGCGTCTTTTCCGATCGGCATTGGCCTGGTCGGTGTCTCCATGGCCTTCGGGCTGACTGTGCTGACCATGGCATTCGCCATCGGTCATATCTCCGGTTGTCACCTCAACCCTGCGGTATCGCTGGGCCTGGTCGTGGGCGGGCGGTTTCCGCTCAAGGACCTGGTGCCGTACGTGATCGCCCAGGTGGTGGGCGCCATCCTGGCTGCCGGTGTGATCTACCTCATCGCCAGCGGCAAGGCCGGCTTCGAGCTGTCGAACGGGCTTGCCTCGAACGGCTATGGCGAGCATTCGCCGGGGCAGTACTCGCTGGGGGCAGGTTTTGTCAGCGAGGTGGTGATGACCGCGATGTTCATTCTGATCATCATGGGCGCCACCGATTCGCGGGCGCCGGCCGGCTTTGCGCCGATCGCCATCGGGCTGGCGCTGACGCTGATCCACCTGGTGTCGATACCGGTTACCAACACATCGGTGAACCCGGCACGCAGCACCGGGCCGGCGCTGTTCGTCGGTGGCTGGGCGCTGCATCAGCTGTGGCTGTTCTGGGTGGCGCCGCTGATCGGGGCGGTGATCGGCGGCGCGTTGTACCGCGGCCTGTTTCGAACGCCTTAGCGCTGGTGCACGCTGCGCCCGGCGGCAAAGGTTTCGCGAATGGTACGGTCGTCGCCCAGGGTGGTCAGCACGAACAGGGTCTCCTCGATGCTGCCGGACTGCTGGAGACGGTAGTCCAGCAGCGGGGTGGCCTTGTAATCGAGCACGATGAAGTCGGCGTCGCTGCCCGGTTGCAGGGTGCCGATGCGCTCCTCCAGGTTCAATGCCCGCGCACCGCCCAGGGTGGCCAGGTACAGCGACTTGAACGGGCTCAGGCGTGCGCCCTGCAACTGCATGACCTTGTAGGCTTCGTTCAGGGTGTACAGCAGCGAGAAGCTGGTGCCGGCGCCCACGTCGGTACCCAGGCCGACCTTGACCTTGTGCTGCTCGGCCTGGGGCAGGTTGAACAGGCCGCTGCCCAGGAACAGGTTGGAGGTCGGGCAGAACGCCACGGCCGAACCGGTCTCGGCCAGGCGCTGGCATTCGGCATCGCACAGGTGAACGGCGTGGGCGAACACCGAGCGCTCGCCCAGCAGTTCGAAATGGTCGTACACATCCAGGTAGCCGCTGCGCTCGGGGAACAGCGCCTTGACCCACTCGATCTCCTTGAGGTTTTCGCTCAGGTGGGTGTGCAGGTACAGGTCCGGGAACTCCTTGAGCAACTGGCCGGCCAGGGCCAGCTGTTGCGGGGTGCTGGTGGGCGCAAAGCGCGGGGTCACCGCATAGTGCAGGCGGCCCTTGCCGTGCCAGCGCTGGATCAGCGCCTTGCTGTCGGCGTAGCCCGACTCGGCGGTGTCGGTCAGGTAGTCGGGGGCGTTGCGGTCCATCATCACCTTGCCGGCGATCAGGCGCAGGTCCAGGCGCTCGGCTTCCTCGAACAGGGCGTTGACCGAGGCAGGGTGCACGCTGCCGAACACCAGCGCCGAGGTGGTGCCGTTGCGCAGCAGCTCCTTGAGAAACAGCTTGGCCACCTTGTCGGCGTGAGCCTTGTCTTCGAACTGGCGCTCGCACGGGAAGGTGTAGGTGTTCAGCCAGTCCAGCAACTGCTCGCCGTAGGAGCCGATCATGCCGGTCTGCGGGAAGTGGATATGGGTATCGATGAACCCCGGGGTGATCAAGGCGTCCTGGTAGTGCACCACTTCGATGTCGGCGTCCAGGCCTGGCAGCAGTTCGCTGGCGTGGCCGATGGCGCTGATCTTGCCCTGGTCGATGACCAGCAGGCCGTCTTCGAAATATTCATACGATGCTTCGACGCCCACCTCGGCAGGGTCGGCGAGGCTGTGCAGCAGGGCGGCACGGTAGGCTTTGCGGGTTGCGCTCATGTGGCTCTCGTCAAATGGCTTGGCTGCGCCGTGACGGCGGCAGCAGTTTGGCAATGGGTTGGGTGGTGTCCGAGCCGGTATGCTGGCCGAAGTTCGCGTTGTAGGTAGCGATGATTTCGGCGGCGATGGACACGGCGATCTCGATCGGCAGCTTGCCCTTGACCTCGGCCAGGCCCATCGGGCAGCGCATGCGTGCCAGGCTGTCGGCGGCAAAGCCGCGCTCGCGCAGGCGGTGCTCGAACTTCACGCGCTTGGTCCTGGAGCCGATCAGGCCGAACCAGGTGAAATCGTTGCGCTTGAGGATCGCGGCGGTCAGTTCCAGGTCCAGTTGATGGTTGTGGGTCATGACGATGCAATAGCTGCCGGCGGGCAGTTCATCGACCTCGTCGACCGGTTCCTCGCTGACGACCTTGCTCACCCCCGTGGGGATGATGTCGGGGAATTCCTGCTCGCGCGAATCGATCCAGCGTACCCGGCAGGGCAGCGCGGCGAGCAAGGGTACCAGAGCGCGGCCGACATGGCCTGCGCCGAATACCGCGATCTGCGCCTGCACGCCGCCCATGGGCTCGAACAGCAGCACGGTGGCGCCGCCGCAGCACTGGCCAAGGCTGGCGCCGAGGCTGAAGCGCTCCAGGTGGGTGGTTTCGCGGCCTTCGGCAAGCATCTGCCGGGCGATGTGCATGGCCTTGTATTCCAGGTGCCCGCCGCCGATGGTGTCGAACAGCTGGGTCGCGCTGACGACCATCTTC
Source organism: Pseudomonas sp. PS01300 (assembly GCF_029960155.1). Classification (NCBI taxonomy): domain Bacteria; kingdom Pseudomonadati; phylum Pseudomonadota; class Gammaproteobacteria; order Pseudomonadales; family Pseudomonadaceae; genus Pseudomonas; species Pseudomonas sp. PS01300. Next base: position 15,086 of record NZ_JASCPN010000034.1, read on the forward strand.
GAGCCGGCATTGCGTGGGGTGGAGCCCAGCTCTTCGATGATGGTCACCAGCACGCAGGGTTCGCCCCGGGTGTGCAGGTCGGACAGGGCGTTGATCCAGGTGTGCATAGTCGGTTGCCTCTTCAGTGCCTGATCGGGCCTCTTCACCGGCAAGGCCGGCTCCTACAGCAATCGCGCCCTGTAGGAGCCGCCCTTGCCGGCGAAGGGCGCACTACGGTGTAACGGTTTCCACCTCGGCAGCCGCCTGCCGGCCCGCCACCACCTTGCGCATCTGTTCGCAGCCCCACAGCACCCGCTCGGGGGTGGCCGGGGCATCGATCTGCGGTTGCTCGTGATAATCCGCCAGGCTGGCCACTGCATCCTTGATCGCGCACCACGGCGCGATCCCCAGCATGAACGGCGGCTCGCCCACCGCCTTGGAATGGAACACCGTGTCCTCGGGGTTCTTGCGGTTCTCCACCAGCTTCACCCGCAGGTCCACCGGCATGTCCGCCACCGCCGGGATCTTGTAGCTGGCCGGGCCGCTGGTCATCAGCTTGCCCTTGGCGTTCCACACCAGTTCCTCGGTGGTCAGCCACCCCATGCCCTGGATGAACCCGCCCTCCACCTGGCCAATGTCGATGGCCGGGTTCAGCGAGGCGCCCACGTCATGCAGGATGTCGGTGCGCAGCATCTTGTACTCGCCGGTCAGGGTGTCGACGATCACCTCGGCGCACGCCGCGCCGAAGGCGAAGTAGTAGAACGGGCGCCCGCGCGCCTGGCTGCGGTCGTAGTAGATCTTCGGGGTCTTGTAGAAGCCGGTGCTCGACAGCGACACCTGGGCAAAGTAGGCCTGCTGTACCAGGCTCTCGAAGGTGAGGATTTCATCGCGCACGCGCACGTGCCCGTTGCGAAACTCGACGTCTTCTTCACTGACCTTGTACTGGCGCGCGGCAAATGCCACCAGGCGCTGCTTGAGGATTTCGGCTGCGTTCTGCGCCGCCTTGCCGTTCAGGTCGGCGCCGCTGGACGCCGCCGTGGGCGAGGTGTTGGGCACCTTGTCGGTGTTGGTGGCGGTGATCTGTATGCGGCTGAAGTCCACCTGGAACACTTCGGCCACCACCTGGGCCACCTTGGTGTTCAGGCCCTGGCCCATCTCGGTGCCGCCATGGTTGAGGTGGATGCTGCCATCGGTGTAGATGTGCACCAGCGCACCGGCCTGGTTGAGAAAGCTGGCGGTGAACGAGATGCCGAACTTCACCGGGGTCAGCGCCAGGCCCTTTTTCAGCACCGGGCTGTTGGCGTTGAAGCGGCGGATCGACTCGCGGCGCTGCTGGTAGTCGCTGCTGGCTTCGAGCTCGGCGGTGATCTCCTCGAGCATGTTGTGCTCGACTGTCTGGTAGTAGTGGGTGACGTTGCGCTCGGTCTTGCCGTAGTAGTTGGCCTTGCGTACCGCCAGCGGGTCCAGTGCCAGGTGGCGGGCGATGCGGTCCATCACCTCTTCGATGGCAACCATGCCCTGCGGGCCGCCAAAGCCGCGGTAGGCGGTATTGGAGGCGGTGTTGGTCTTGCAGCGGTGGCCGTTGATGGTGGCGTCGCCCAGGTAGTAGGCGTTGTCGGAGTGGAACATCGCACGGTCGACGATGGAGGCCGACAGGTCCGGCGAGCAGCCGCAGTTGCCGGCCAGTTCCAGGTTGATGCCATGCAGGCGGCCGCTGTCGTCGAACCCCACGTCGTATTCGATATAGAAGGGGTGGCGCTTGCCGGTCATCAGCATGTCCTCGACCCGTGGCAGACGCATCTTGGTCGGCTGCCCGGTCAGGCGCGCGATCACCGCGCACAGGCAGGCGGGGCTGGCGGCCTGGGTTTCCTTGCCGCCGAAGCCGCCGCCCATGCGGCGCATGTCCACCACGACCTTGTTCATCGGCACGTCCAGCACTTCGGCCACCAGCTTCTGCACCTCGGTGGGGTTCTGCGTGGAGCAGTACACGATCATGCCGCCATCCTCGGTGGGCATCACCGAGGAGATCTGGGTTTCGAGGTAGAAGTGCTCCTGGCCGCCGATATGCAGGGTGCCCTGCACCCGATGCGGGGCGCTGGCCAGCGCGGTGACCGAATCGCCGCGCTGGTGGGTGTGGCTGTCGAGCACGAAATGCTTCTTGCGCAGGGCCTGAACCACATCCAGCACCGGCTCCAGGTCTTCGTATTCGATGATTGCGGCCATCGCTGCGCGGCGGGCGGTGTCCAGGTCGCAGGCGGCCACGGCCAGCACCGGCTGGCCGACGAACTCGACGGTGTCGATGGCCAGCAGCGGGTCGCCCGGCAGCAGCGGGCCGATGTCCTTCAGGCCCGGGATGTCTTCGTGGGTGATGGCGATACGCACGCCCTCGATGGCGTAGCACGGGCGGGTGTCGATGCTCAGCACCCGTGCATGGGCGCGGTCCGACAAGCGAGCGTACACATGCAACTGGTTGGGGAATTCGAGGCGGTCATCGATATACACCGCCTCGCCGGACACATGCTTGTCGGCGCTGTCGTGCTTGATGCTGCGCCCGACGCCACTGGTCAGGCCCTGGGCGAACAGCTCGGCCAGTTCGGCCTGGCTCCTGGCCACGTGAGGATGGTTAGACATAGGCGGTCACCCGGGTTTCGATGTGCGGCGTGTGCAGTTCGATGAAGTACTTGCGCAGCAGGTTCTGCGCGCCGAGCAGGCGGTATTCCTTGCTGGCCCTGAAGTCCGACAGCGGGGTGAAGTCTTCGCCCAGCGCCTGGCAGGCGCGCTCGATACCGGCCTGGTTGAACGGCTTGCCGAGCAGGGCGGCTTCACAGGCGCGGGCGCGCTTGGGGATGGCGGCCATGCCGCCGAAGGCGATACGTGCCTCGGCCACCACGCCGTTGTCGATGCGCAGGTTGAAGGCGGCGCACACCGCCGAAATGTCGTCGTCCAGTCGCTTGGACACCTTGTAGGCCCGGAACGCCCAGGCCAGCTTGGCCCGCGGCACGATGATCTTCTCGATGAACTCGCTTTCCTGGCGTGCGGTGATGCGGTAGTCGATGAAATAGTCTTCCAGCGCCAGGGTGCGTGTGTCCTGACCCCGGCGCAGCACGATCTGCGCACCCAGGGCGATCAGCAGGGGCGGCGAATCGCCGATCGGCGAGGCGTTGCCGATGTTGCCGCCCAGGGTGCCCTGATTGCGGATCTGCAGCGAAGCGAAGCGGTGCAGCAGTTCGCCGAAGTCGGGGTATTCACGGCTCAGCGCGTCATAGCAGTCGGTGAGTGGCGTGGCGGCGCCGATTTCCAGGCGATCGTCAAAGGCCTCGACCCGCTTCATCTCGGCGACGTTGCCCACGTAGATCATCACCGGCAGGGTCTTGTGGAACTGCGTGACCTCCAGCGCCAGGTCGGTGCCGCCGGCCAGCAGGCGGGCTTCGGGGTGCGAGCCGTACAGCTCGGCCAGGTCGGCCACGGTCAGCGGCACCAGGCAGCGCTTGTCGCCGCTGTTGAGTTCGCCGGTTTCCTTGGGCGCAATCGCCTGGAGCCGGGCGATGGTCTGTGCCTTGGCGCTGTCGAACTGGTCGGGGGCGGCCTGGCAGCAGGCCTGCTCGGCGGCTGCCAGGATCGGCCGGTAGCCGGTGCAGCGGCACAGGTTGCCGGCCAGGGCCTCCTGGGCGCGGTGCAGGTCGGGGGCGTCGCTGTTCTTCTGCAGGGCGAACAGCGACATCACGAAGCCCGGGGTACAGAAGCCGCATTGCGAGCCATGGCAGTCGACCATGGCCTGCTGCACGCTGTGCAGCTTGCCCTGGTGCTTGAGCCCTTCGACGCTGATCAGCTGCTTGCCATGCAGGGACGAGACGAACGTCAGGCACGAATTGAGGCTGCGATAGCGCAGGTGCTGCCGGCCGTGTTCATCTGCAGCCAGTTCACCGACCACGACGGTGCAGGCGCCGCAATCGCCGCTCGCGCAGCCTTCCTTGGTACCGGGTTTGCCCAGGTGCTCGCGCAGGTACTCGAGCACCGTCAGGTTGGGGTCCAGGGCATGCTCACTGCGCAGCTCCTGGTTGAGTAGAAACTGGATCACGGAAGGCCTCACAAGCGAATTATTGTTGTTGAGTGGACGGGGTCGACTGTAGGCAGACTTGACTTGCCGGTCAACTGCTTTCTGACTTCAAGGTCAGCTTTTTGTGCGTGCTGATCCTGTCATCCTCGATAGCCTCTGTATTCAGCATAGAACCGGGGCCGGGTTGACGATTGTTTTGCTTCAATCGTGCCAACTGCGTGCCTGTGCCGCTGCGCGAGGTGCAGGCAAGTGCGCTACAATCGGCGCTTGTGCACAGTTCAATGATTTTGAAGGAAAACCATGACGTTCAAGGCGCCGGACAGCCTCTCCGAGCAAATTGCCCATTACCTGGCCGAGCGGATCATCCGCGGTGAGCTCAAACCTGCCGAGCGCATCCAGGAACAGAAGGTCACCCAGGCGCTCAATGTCAGCCGTGGCTCGGTGCGCGAGGCACTGCTGATACTCGAGCGCCGGCACCTGGTGACCATCCTGCCGCGCCGTGGCGCGCAGGTTACGGCGCTCAACGAGCACAACGTGCGCAGCCTCTGCACCCTGATGAGCGAGCTGTACATCCTGCTGGGCAATGCCGTGGCCAGTGCGCCGCGCAGCGAAGCCGAACTTGCACCGTTTCTGGTCATCCAGCAGCGTCTGCACGCCGCCAGTGCGCGCCAGGACATCAAGGCCTTCGTCGAAGAGAGCTTCGCGGTGATGCGCGCCGCGTATCCGTTCGCCAACAACCCCTACCTGCAAGAAACCGTCGAGAACCTGCAGCCGGCCATGAGCCGCACCTATTACCTGGCGCTGGACCAGCGCAAGGCCAACATGAACGACTTCCTGGTGCTGTTCGCCCAACTGCTCGAAGCGGTGGTGGGTGGCGACCTGCCGCGTATCCGCGAGGTGCTGACGCAGTACTGCGAGCGCAGTTGCACGCTGGTGCTGTCCTCGCTGGTTGCTGGCTGAGCATGCGCCTCAAGTGCATTCGCCTGGCGGGGTTCAAGTCGTTCGTCGACCCGACTACCGTCAACTTCCCCAGCAACATGGCGGCCGTGGTCGGCCCCAATGGCTGCGGCAAGTCCAACATCATCGATGCGGTGCGCTGGGTGATGGGCGAAAGCTCGGCGAAAAACCTGCGTGGCGAGTCGATGACCGACGTCATCTTCAACGGCTCCACCAGCCGCAAGCCGGTCAGCCAGGCCAGTATCGAACTGGTGTTCGACAACAGTGACAACACCTTGGTGGGCGAGTATGCCGCCTATGCCGAGATCTCGATCCGGCGCAAGGTGACCCGCGACGCGCAGAACACCTATTACCTCAACGGCACCAAGTGCCGTCGGCGCGACATCACCGATATCTTCCTGGGTACCGGGCTGGGCCCGCGCAGCTACTCGATCATCGAGCAGGGCATGATCTCCAAGCTGATCGAGGCCAAGCCCGAAGAGTTGCGCAACTTCATCGAAGAGGCCGCCGGCATCTCCAAGTACAAGGAGCGCCGCCGCGAAACCGAAAACCGCATCCGCCGCACCCACGAGAACCTGGAGCGCCTGACCGACCTGCGCGAAGAGCTGGAACGTCAGCTCGAACGCCTGCACCGCCAGGCCCAGGCAGCGGAGAAGTACAAGGAATACAAGGCCGAGGAGCGTCAGCTCAAGGCCCAGCTGGCGGCCCTGCGTTGGCGTGCGCTGAACGATCAGGTGGGCCAGCGCGAGGCGATCATCGGCGACCAGGAAGTGGCCTTCGAGGCCCTGGTGGCCGAGCAGCGCAATGCCGATGCGAGCATCGAGCGCCTGCGCGACGGTCACCACGACCTGTCGGAGCGTTTCAACCTGGTCCAGGGGCGCTTCTACTCGGTAGGCGGCGACATCGCCCGGGTCGAGCAGAACATCCAGCACGGCCAGCAGCGCCTGCGCCAGTTGCAGGATGACTTCAAGGAAGCCGAACGCGCGCGTCTGGAAACCGAATCGCACCTGGGCCACGACCGCACCTTGCTGGCGACTCTGGGCGAAGAGCTGGAGATGATCGAGCCCGAGCAGGAACTGTCGCTGGCGGCAGCCGAGGAGGCCGCCGCGACCCTTGAGGAAGCCGAGACCACCATGCATGGCTGGCAGGAGCAGTGGGACAGCTTCAACACCCGCTCCGCCGAGCCGCGCCGCCAGGCCGAGGTGCAGCAGTCGCGCATCCAGCAGCTGGAGCAGAGCCTGGAGCGCGTCTCGGAGCGCCAGCGCAAGCTGGGCGAAGAACGCGACCAGTTGAGCGCCGACCCTGAAGATGCGGCCATCCTGGAACTGAACGAACAACTGGCCAGCAGCGAATTGCTGCTCGAAGACCTGCACCTGGAAGAACAGCAGGTGATCGAGCGCCTCGACGCGCTGCGCGAGCAATTGCAGCAGGCCGCCCAGGCGCAGCAGCAGGCCCAGGGTGAACTGCAGCGCCTGGGTGGCCGGCTGGCATCGCTCGAAGCCTTGCAGCAGGCCGCGCTGGACCCAGGCAGCGGTACCCTCGACTGGTTGCGCGCGCAGGGCCTGGAGCAACGCCCACGCCTGGCTGAAGGCTTGCGCGTGGAGCCGGGTTGGGAGCTGGCGGTGGAAACCGTGCTGGGCGCCGACCTGCACGCGGTACTGGTGGACGACCTGGCCGGGCTCGACCTGACGGGCTTCGAGCAGGGCGAGTTGCGTCTGCTGGAGGCCGCCGGCACCGGCAAGCGCCTTGCCGGCAGCCTGCTGGACAAAGTACAGGGCGGCGTTGACCTGGCCCCCTGGCTGGGCCAGGTCAAGCCGGTCGAGAGCCTCGAACAGGCATTGAGCCTGCGCGGCCAACTGGCCGACGGCCAAAGCCTGATCAGCCGCGACGGCTACTGGGTGGGGCGCCACTTTCTGCGGGTCAGCCGAGGCAACGATGCCCAGGGCGGCGTGCTGGCCCGCGGGCAGGAGCTTGAGCAACTGGGCCTGGAGCGTCTGGAGCAGGAAGCTGCCCTGGAGCAGCTCGAAGCGCAGTTGCTGGCCCTGCGTGAACAGCAGCGCGTGCAGGAAGACAGCCGTGAACAACTGCGTCGTCGCACCCAGGAAGAAGCCCGCCAGCAAGGTGAGCTCAAGGCCCGTCTGTCGGCCGGCAAGGCCCGCGCCGAGCAGCTGACATTGCGCCGCCGGCGCCTTGAAGAAGAGCTGGCCGAGCTGCTGGAACAGCGCGCCATCGAACACGAAAGCCTGGGCGAGTCGCGCCTGCACCTGCAGGAAGCCCTCGACCTGATGGCCCACGACACCGAACAGCGCGAGGCCTTGCTGGCCCAGCGCGACAACCTGCGCGAACGCCTCGACCGCGTGCGCCAGGAAGCCCGCCAGCACAAGGACCACGCCCATCAGTTGGCGGTGCGCCTGGGCTCGCTGCGTGCCCAGCACGACTCCACGCGCCAGGCCCTCGAGCGCCTGGAGCTGCAGTCGGAGCGCCTGAACGAAAAACGTGAACAACTGAGCCTGAACCTGGAGGAGGGCGAGGCGCCCCTCGAAGAGCTGCGCATGATGCTTGAGGCGCTGCTGGAAAAGCGCATGAGTGTCGACGAGGAAATGCGTCAGGCGCGCCTGCACATGGACGAGGCCGACCGCGAACTGCGCGAGGCCGAAAAGCGTCGTACCCAGGCCGAACAGCAATCCCAGCTGCTGCGCGGTCAGCTCGAACAGCACCGCATGGAATGGCAGGGGCTGAGTGTGCGGCGCAAGGCCCTGCAGGAACAGTTGCAGGCTGACGGCTATGATCTGGAAGGCGTGTTGGCGACCTTGCTGGCCGAGGCCAGCGAGCAGGAGGCTGAACTTGAGCTGGAGCGCATCGATGCGCGCATCCAGCGCCTGGGCGCGATCAACCTGGCGGCCATCGACGAGTACCAGCAGCAGTCCGAGCGCAAGCGCTACCTCGACGCCCAGGATGCCGACCTGGTCGAGGCCCTCGATACCCTGGAAAACGTGATTCGCAAGATCGACAAGGAAACGCGCAACCGCTTCAAGGATACCTTTGATCAGATAAATGCCGGATTACAGGCACTTTTCCCAAAAGTTTTCGGTGGTGGCAGCGCTTATCTGGAACTGACGGGCGAAGATCTACTCGATACAGGGGTAACGATCATGGCGCGCCCGCCGGGCAAGAAGAACAGCACCATCCATCTGCTCTCGGGCGGCGAGAAGGCGCTGACGGCCCTGGCCCTGGTGTTTGCCATCTTCAAGTTGAACCCGGCACCGTTCTGCATGCTCGACGAGGTCGACGCGCCGCTGGACGATGCCAACGTCGGACGCTATGCGCGCCTGGTCAAGGAGATGAGCCAGACCGTGCAGTTCATCTATATCACCCACAACAAGATCGCCATGGAAATGGCCGATCAACTGATGGGGGTGACCATGCACGAGCCCGGTTGCTCACGGCTGGTGGCGGTGGACGTGGAGGAGGCGATGGCCATGGTCGACGCCTGAAAAACGGATATAACGCACGAACTTGCAGCAAATGCCCCTGTCAGTTGCGACAGACGGTGTAAAGTTATCTTTGGTCGTGCTAGCTTAATGTAAATTTTTCTATGCGTGGGTAAAACGCCTGTCAGAACATAGAGTTGGCGCCACGTTTTAAAGGGGTTTAAACCCTTTATTTTTCAGCATTTTTCACAGAGGCACGGGATTACATGGAAATCGGTCTGCGCGAGTGGCTGATCGTCATCGGCATCATAGTCATTGCCGGTATTCTTTTTGACGGCTGGCGTCGCATGCGCGGCGGCAAGGGCAAGTTGAAATTCCGTCTGGACCGCAGCTTCTCCAACCTGCCGGACGAAGAGACCAGCGCCGAAGTGCTGGGCCCGCCGCGGGTGCTTGACGACCACAAGGAGCCCCAGCTCGACGAGCACGACCTGCCGTCGATGACGGCTGCGCGCGAGCAGCGCGAGCCGAAGGTGGGCAAGGGGTCCAAGCGCGCCAAACGTACCAGCGAGCCGCAGCAGGGCGACCTGAACCTGGCGGCCGAGCCACGCGAGCCTGACCTGTTCGGCAATGCCGACGACGACTTCCCGGACGAAAGCCCCAAGAGCACCGGCTTCGGTGCCAGCGAAGGCAAGGACCTGCCGCCGGTCGAGGAAGTGCTGGTGATCAGCGTGATTGCCCGCGACGAGAGCGGCTTCAAGGGCCCTGCACTGCTGCAGAACATCCTGGAAAGCGGCCTGCGCTTTGGCGAGATGGACATCTTCCACCGTCACGAAAGCATGGCCGGCAATGGCGAAGTGCTGTTCTCCATGGCCAACGCGGTCAAGCCTGGGGTGTTCGATCTGGACGACATCGACCATTTCAGCACCCGTGCGGTCAGCTTCTTCCTTGGCCTGCCGGGCCCGCGCCATCCCAAGCAGGCGTTCGACGTGATGGTGGCGGCGGCGCGCAAGCTGGCCCATGAACTGAACGGCGAGCTCAAGGATGACCAGCGCAGCGTGATGACCGCGCAGACCATCGAACACTACCGCCAGCGCATCGTCGAATTCGAGCGCCGCGCCCTGACCCAGAAACGCTGACAGGTATGGCCGCTCCCTGCAGGAGCTGGCCTTGCCGGCGAAAGCTGCCCCGCCGATCCACCGATTTGAACGCCAAGAGCAGCCCCGAGCTGCTCTTTTGCTTTGCAAGAGACGACACACATGACCGCCCAAACCCGCATCCTCGAACTGCGCGCCGAACTCGACCAGCACAACTACCGCTACTACGTGCTCGACGAGCCAAGCGTCCCGGACGCCGAATACGATCGCCTGTTCCGCGAGCTGCAGGCCCTGGAGGCCGAACACCCCGAGCTGGTCACCCCCGATTCCCCCACCCAGCGGGTGGGCGGCGCGGCGCTCTCGGCCTTCACCCAGGTGCGTCACGAGGTGCCGATGCTGAGCCTGGGCAACGCCTTCGAGGAAAATGACCTGCGCGAGTTCGACCGGCGCGTGGTCGAAGGCCTCGACCTGCCGACCGGCGACCTGTTCGGCGCAGGGGCGGCGGTGGACTACAGCTGCGAACCCAAGCTCGACGGCCTGGCGGTCAGCCTGTTGTACCGTGACGGCCTGCTGGTGCAGGGCGCCACCCGTGGCGACGGCACCACCGGCGAAGACATCAGCGTCAACGTGCGCACCATCCGCAACGTGCCGCTCAAGCTGCAGGGCAAGGGCTGGCCGGCGGTGCTGGAGGTGCGCGGCGAAGTGTTCATGAGCAAGGAGGGCTTCGAACGGCTGAACGCAGCCCAGGCCGAGATCGGCGGCAAGACCTTCGCCAACCCGCGCAACGCCGCCGCCGGCAGCCTGCGCCAGCTCGATTCGAAGATCACCGCCAGCCGCCCCCTGGAGTTCTGCTGCTATGGCGTGGGCCAGGTGTCCGAGGCCATCGCCGACACCCACATCGGCACCCTCGAAAAGCTCAAGGGCTGGGGCATGCCCATCAGCCGCGAACTGCGGCATGCCGCCGGCATCAAGGAATGCCTGGACTACTACCGTGACATCGGCGAGCGGCGCAACGCGCTGCCCTACGAGATCGACGGGGTGGTGTTCAAGGTCAACAGCCTGGCCTCGCAACGTGAACTGGGCTTTCGTGCCCGTGAGCCGCGCTGGGCGATAGCGCACAAGTTCCCGGCCATGGAAGAGCTGACCGAGGTGCTCGACGTCGAGTTCCAGGTTGGTCGCACCGGTGCGGTAACGCCCGTCGCACGGCTCAAGCCGGTCAAGGTGGCCGGTGTGACCGTGGCCAATGCCACCTTGCACAACATGGACGAAGTGGCGCGCCTGGGGGTGATGATCGGCGATACGGTGATCATCCGCCGTGCCGGTGATGTGATCCCGCAGGTGATGCAGGTGGTCACCGAGCGTCGCCCGGCCGATGCGCGTGCGGTGCACATCCCTACCCAGTGCCCGGTGTGTGGCTCGCAGGTCGAGCGCACCCAGCTGGTCAAGCGCAGCAAGGGCAAGGAAACCGTCAGCGAAGGCGCGGTGTACCGCTGCGTCGGCCGCCTGGCCTGCCGCGCGCAGCTCAAGCAGGCGATCATCCACTACGTGTCGCGCCGCGCCATGGACATCGAGGGCCTGGGTGAGAAGAGCGTCGAGCAGTTGGTGGATGAAGGGCTGATTGCCTCGCCGGCAGACCTGTACCGCTTGAAATTCGAAGACATCGTCGACCTCGAAGGCTTTGCCGAGGTGTCCAGCAACAAGCTGCTGGCTGCCATTGCCGACAGCAAGCGCCCGAGCCTGGCACGCTTCATCTACGCCCTTGGCATCCCGGATGTGGGCGAGGAGACCGCCAAGGTGCTGGCGCGCTCGCTGGGCTCGTTGCAGCGCGTGATGGTGGCGCTGCCGCAGGTGCTGACCTACCTGCCGGATATCGGCCTGGAAGTGGCGCACGAGATCCACAACTTCTTCGAGGACGAACATAACCGCAGCGTCATCGCGCAACTGCTCGAGAACGGCCTGCAGTTGCAGGAGGAGGGCGAGCTGGCCGCCGAGTTCGCGGCCAGTACGACCCTGGCCGGGTTGATCGCCAAGCTCGACATCCCTTCTGTCGGCCCGACGGGTGCCGAGAAGCTGGTGGCCAAGCTGCAAAGCCTTGAGCGCATCATTGCCGCCGACGGCATCGACCTGCGTCAGGCGCTGGCAGCCAAGCAGGCTGATGCGGTGCGCGAGTTCTTCCTGGTCGAGGCCAACCAGGCGCTGGCGCGCAGCGTCGAGGCGCAACTGCGCGAGTTCGGCATGCACTGGGAGAGCGAGAAGAAGGTTGCCCAGGGCTTGCCGCTGGCGGGGCAGACCTGGGTGCTGACCGGTTCGCTGGAGCGCATGAGCCGGGATGTCGCCAAGGACAAGCTGGAGAGCCTGGGGGCCAAGGTGGCGGGGTCTGTTTCGGCCAAGACCCACTGCGTGGTGGCGGGCCCGGGGGCAGGCTCCAAGTTGGCCAAGGCCACTGAGCTGGGGCTCAAGGTGTTGGATGAGGATGCGTTCGTGGCGTTTCTGTCGGAGCAGGGCATAGCGGTGTAGCGGTCACGCGGCCCGCTTCTGCCCGAAGGGCGTGGGAGCGGGCTTGACCCGCGATCGAGCGCGAAGCGCTCGCAACACCTGAGCGCACGGTGCGTCAGGCACACCGCAAGCGCTGTCACGCACATGGTGTAGGCTAGGCTCCAGCCAGGAGGTGGCCCCATGTACCCATTCTTCGAACAGCTCGTCGCCCGTATCGCCGCACCCTTCGTCAGCCAGGCACGCCGCAGCACGCGCGTGTGGCAATGCGAGTGCGGACAGTCCGTGTTCTTTCGCAACAGCCAATGCCTGGCCTGCCAGGCGTCGCTGGGCTACTGGCCCGATACCCACCATGTCGGTACCTTGCTGCCGGCCGCTGTGGACGGCCAATGGTACCTGGACGGCCAGCCAGAACTCGGCCCGCTCAAGCGTTGCGCCAACCTCGACACCCCGGCTTGCTGCAACTGGCTGCTCGCTGTCGACGACCCCGAAGCGTTCTGCCTGGCCTGTCGCCTCAACCGCACCATCCCCGACCTGTCGTTCACCGAAAACCACCTGCGCTGGCGCAAGCTGGAAACCGCCAAGCGCCGCCTGATTGCGCAACTGCTGCACCTGGGGTTGCCGGTCACGCCCAAGCAAGGCGCAGCCGGCGAGGGCATCGCCTTCGACTTCATCGGCATCGACATTGCCGGCAATCCCCCCACCACCGGCCACGCTGGCGGCCTGATCACCCTGGATATCCGCGAAGCCGACGACGACTGGCGCGAGCAGGTGCGCGTGCAGCTTCAGGAGCCCTACCGGACCGTGCTGGGCCACCTGCGCCACGAGATCGGACATTACTACTGGGACCGTCTGGTGGCCAGCAGCGCTTGGCTGCAGGACTTCCGCCGCCTGTTCGGCGACGAGCGCGCCAGCTACGCCCAGGCCATGGAGCGCCACTACCAGCAAGGTGCTCCGCTGGACTGGGCCGTCGCCCACGTCAGCGCCTATGCCACCATGCACCCCTGGGAGGACTGGGCCGAAACCTGGGCGCACTACCTGCACATGACCGATGCGGTGGACACCGCCCTTGCGCTTGGCATGGACGCCTCGGTGATGGACCTGGACTATCCGCCGTTCGATGCCCGCAGCTTGTACCAGCCCGAGCACCCTGGGGCGCCTGCGTTCCTGGCGTTCATCAATGCCTGGGTGGAGCTGTCGGCGATGCTCAACGAGCTGTCACGCAGCATGGGCCAGACCGACTTCTACCCGTTCGTGCTGAGTGCGCCGGTGGTGGCCAAGCTGCACTTCATTCACTGCGTGATCCAGGGCGATGCCCCGGCGGCAGTCACAAGTCCTTGAGCCAGAGTGGTTTTTTCACGGTACAGAGGTTGTAACTTCGCGTCAGACCGGTACAATGGCCCCGCTCGCTGCCAGGCGAGCATCGTTATGGTGACCCCATCGGTCCCCCCGCAACGATTACCCGTAAACCTGGTCAGGCCCGGAAGGGAGCAGCCACAGCGGGAACATCGTGTGCCGGGGTGTGGCTGGTGGGGTTGCCTCCATAACGCAAGCCCTTGTCTGCCAGGGGCCGCCTCTATCCAGTTCCCTTTCCCCCGAATACGCATGCAGTGCACTGCTTTCCCTTCGCGCGCACGAAAAATGCCTGCGACCGGATCACTGTCGCAGACACCTCACTCTCTTCAGCGCTATCAGCAGGGCTCGTAAATGAACGCCTTGTAATCGCCACCCTCCCGGTAGATATAGCGCCCGATACATTCAATGTTGGCTATCTGTGCAACGTAGGTAATACGGTCCGGTTTGAATTCCCGTGCCGCGGTGAGCAGCACTTTGGACAGGTCTCTTTTGACGTTTGTCACATGTTGCTCGTTGGTCTGGCTGAAATCATCATACTCGATGGCCCAGACGGTATTCACACCAGCCAACTTCTTCCATTGTTGTTCTGCCAGGAAGTTGTTGAAGTTGTCTCGTTCCGATTCCTTGTTGGTGAGGTCCAGCGAAAGCAATACCCTGATCATTGAGTCATTCCTTTGTGCGGTGCGCTAAGGGACGACGCTGCCCGCTGGCAGCGCCCGGCGGGCATGATTGCAGACGCGCGGCGCTCGCTTCAAGACGCTGTAACTGCGCCGAAACGGCACGCCTTTGAATGTTTCTGTTTATTTTAAAGTGCCTGAAAGCCCTTTGTTCCATAAAAGAACTTTATAGCTCGTGTTTCTTTGCGTAGTAACTTTCCTACATGGTCTTGGTTAAGTTGTTTAGTTGCTGTTTTTTGGTAAATTCTTGAATTATTTTAACTCTCAGGTGATGGCCATTTAGCATTGATGGATGAAAAGCGAGTGACTAGGTTGCAAGGGAATTTCACTGCTTATGGGAGCCCACCATGACCCTCTGCCTGTTGTCCCTCGACCTGTCCAATACCGGCGAAGTTCAGCGCGTGGCCTTTTGCAAGGTGCTCAAGGACGATAACTGGAAGCGATTTCGCAATGCCGACGCCACCTGGGAGAAGTCATACGAACTGGCCTACGACGCCCTTGTCGAAAAGCGCGTCAAGACCCTGCTCGAAGCTGCCGCCAATATGGCGGGTATCGAAGAACTGAGGTTCGTGGTGCAAGCCGGCGAGCAGGAGGGCTGGTGTTGCCAGCTGGAGAAGATCCACGGCATCTACCACTTCACCACGTTCGATTCAGCGGCAGATCTGAAAAAACTTGCCTGAGCAGTCGTCAGCGCCCGCTGCGCCGTGTCAACGCGCGCAACGGGCGTGGTGCGTCATGGCCTGGGGGGCAGCTGCACGTCACCCGCATAGGGCGTCTGCAGGTCGCGCTCGGGTATCTCCCAGATCACCAGCTGTGGCGGCGTCTGCCTGAACGCCGGGCTGTCGAAGTAGGCCTTGGCGGCTCCGGAGAATTCGCCGCCGTCCTTGGCGAAGTTGCCCACAGGCGCCGACAGCGCACGTTGCAGAAAGCCGACAAAGCTCGAGTTGCGCGAAAACGAGGTGCCGATCAGCGCGACATTCGGCAGGTTGTCGTCGCCGAACAGGTCATCGAGATTGTCGCCCGCATCGCTGACGGCCTCGGCCCGCTCGGTGATGACCGTTGGCGCCACCTGTTCCTGCGGCGGCTGCAAGGCCACTGGCAGCCAATCGATGCCGGCCAGCCGCACCAGGTCCCCGGGGCGCGGTGCCAGAGGCTCCTGGCGGGTGTCGAAGGTCTTGCTGGGGGTGGCGCTCAAGCCCATGCCCTTGACCTGCTCGGCAATGGCCTGGGCAGCGGCCTGGGCGCCGGCTTCGCTCCAGTGGGTATCGGTACGCAGAAATGCACTGGCGCCCAGCGGCTGCAGGCTGGCAGTCAGGTCCAGGGTGGCCACGCCGGCCGCCTGGAGTTTCTGCACCCACTGCTGGATGCGCGCCTGCGAGGCCGTGGGGCGAGTCAACCCGCACAGCTCGCTGGCGGCGATACGGCTCTTGTCCGGCACCACGCTCACCAGCAGACGGATACCCCGTTGCTGCAAGCTGCGTTGCAGGGCGATCACCGCATCGGCCTTGGCCTGGGCGTTGTCGGCCGCGTGCCGGTCGAGCTTGAGTTCATCGCTCAGAAACAGCCACTGCGTGCAGCCCGGCCGCACCCGCGGCCCGGTGTCGCCCAGCAACAGCCAACTGCTGGCCCGTTCCAGGTCGGCGGCCTCGCTCGGCAGCGGCGCCTTGGCCAGCTCCTTGGCAATGCGGTGGGTGATTTCGCCGTGCAGCACCTGGCCATTGGACAGGTGCTTGTCGGGCATCAGCTCGAGCTTGCCGCTGGCCACCAGCCAGCCACACGACAGCAGGCCGGCACCCAGGAACAGCGCCAGGGTGACGCCGGCGATCGGGCTGGTGCGCAGGGCCAGTGCACTGGGGGGCGTGGGCGCTGTACTGGGAGGAGGTGTCTTCATCGTCATCAGAACTGGAAGTACAGGAAGGGGACCGAATCACGGCTGGCGATCAACGCGAACGACAGCACGAAGCCGGCCACGGGCCACAGGGCAGCGGCATGCACGAACCACGCGCGGCTGGCGAAGCGGTGCTCGGCGCGTGCCTGCCAGATCGGCAGGATGATGCACGCCACGCCCAGCAACGCCGCCAGGCCGTGCACCGGGCGTACGGTGGCTGCCAGTGCCTCGCCCAGGGCAAAGCCGTGCAGGCCGAACTGGCCGGCGTACATCGACAGCGCCGTATGAAAGTCCGGGGCGCGGAACAGCGTCCAGGCCAGGCACACGAACAGCAGCGTCAGGGTGTGCGACAGCACCTTGGGGATCGCCGGCAGGCTGGAACGGCTCCAGGCCCGGTCGACGCACAGCGCGATACCGTGGGCCGAGCCCCACAGCAGGTAGTTCCAGCTGTCCCCGCCATGCCACAGGCCGGCAATGGCCATGGTCAGGAACAGGTTGCGGTAGGTGTTCCAGGTGCCGTGGCGGTTGCCGCCCAGGGCGATGTACAGGTAGTCGCGCAGCCAGCTCGACAGCGACAGGTGCCAGCGCCGCCAGAAGTCCTGGATGCTGCTGGCCAGGTACGGGCGGTTGAAGTTCTCGGGGAAGTGGAAGCCCAGCATCAGGCCCAGGCCGATGGCCATGCAGCTGTAGCCGGCAAAGTCGAAGAACAGTTGCAGCGAATACGCCAGGCAGCCCAGCCACGCGTCCAGGAACGACGGGTTGTCCAGGTGGAAGGCCACGTCCACCAGCGGCGACAGGGTATCGGCCACCAGCACCTTCATGCACATGCCGATCATGAAACGGCGCGCGCCCAGCGAGAAGTTCTGCCAGTTGAAGTAGCGCTGGTTGAGCTCGCGGCGTACCCAGTCGTAGCGGATGATCGGGCCGGCGATCGAGTGGCCGAACATCGAGATGTAGGTGGCGAAGTTCACGAAACTGCGCTCTACCGGCACGGTATGGCGGTGCACATCCACCAGGTAGGAAATCGCCTGCAGCACGATGAACGACAGCCCCGCCGGCAACGCCACCCGCTGCCACTCCATCGGCAATGCACCGTAATAGGTGATCAGCTCGTTGTAGTTGGCGGCCAGGATGTTGGCGTACTTGTACCAGCACAGCACCAGCGTATTGAACACGATCAGCGCGGCCAGCAGGCGTATGCGCCCGCGCGAGTCTTCATGGCTGCGGTTCACCAGCAGCCCGCCAACCCACGCGACCACGGTCAGCGCCATGTGCAGCAGCAGGAACAGCGGGCTCAGCCAGCCATAGAACAGCCAGCTGCCGATCAGCAGTACGCCGTTGCGCCAGGCCGGACGGCTCAGCGCGTACACCAGCATGAAGATCGGCAAAAACAGCGTCAGGAACTCGAGTGAGGCGAATACCATGGTGGTGAAGACGTCCGATCAGTTGGAGAGCGTGTCCGTGACGGGCACAAGCTGCGGGCCGCTCGCCGTGGGCAGCAGCAATACGCTGTAGCGCTCGCCGGCCTTGAGTTCGCCCAGGTCCACCGGGCCGCCGACGTTGGCATTGGCGCACACCAGTTGCACCGACAGCTTCACCGGGTTGATCGATCTACGCTGCACGCTGGCCTCTGGCGCGTCCTTGAACAGGTCCGCCGTGCGCCCGGCAGGGCGCAGGCTTGCGCCCTGGCAGGAAGGGTCGAGGTTGACGAAGGCCAGCGAAGCCTTCAGCGCATTGAAGTCGTCGGGTTGCTCGCGTACCACGCGTTGCCGGATGCCGCTGGCGTCCTGCAGGGCGACTACCGTGGCGAATTCGCCAGGAGCAACGCTCAGCTGCAGGGCCGAGCGCTGGCCGTCACGGCTCAGGGTGCCCTTGATGGCCTTGTTGGCCGGTACCGGCAGGTACGCCGACACCGGTTTGGCCGCGTCCAGCTGCAGGCTGGCCCTGGAGCCGTCCGCCACCAGTTGCAGGGTGCCGGGGGCCGCGTTGACGAAGCGCAAGAACGCCGAGTCTTCGCTGGGGCCGGTGGGGTACAGCGCGATCTCGGCCTGGGCCAGGCCCGCGCCGAGGGCGGCGGGCAGGGCCAGCAGTACAGCGTGCAGGGCGCGCTTCATTTCTTGATGCTCGTCACGACCGGCGCCTTGACGATCTCTTCGCTGATCTTCTTGCTCCAGGCCAGGTAGCCCGGGGCGGTCAAATGCTGACCGTCGACCGTGGCCCACTCGCCTTGCTTGGAGAATTTGAGCGAGTCGACGTAGTCGCACGGCGCCACGTTGGCGGCGAGGAACTTGGAGGTCAGTTCGACGCGGGCGTAGGTCTTGCCGTACTTGCCGCCTTCGGTTCCCCAGTTGGGGCCGACCCATACGCACTTGGCCCCGGTGTTGGCGATTTCCTTGGCAAAGCTGGTGGTCTGCTGCCACAGCCAGGCCTTGGGGAAGGCCGGTTTGGTGTAGCTGGCCATGGTGTCGCCCATCACCACGACCACCAGGTCCGGCTTGTCGGCCTTGATCAGGTCGCCGATCGGCCGGGTGGCCGCCTTGCTGCCCAGTACCACGGGCTTTTCGGTGCCACGGCGCTCGGCACCGCCGCAGGTGCCAGGGGTGGCTTTGAGCCAGTCGCCGGCATTGGCGCCGCAGATACCCAGCGAGTGCACCTGGGCACCTTGCTGCACGAGGTTGTCGTGCAGGCTCTTGATCAGGTAATCGGGGGTCGCCAGGTGGCTGTCGCCGATCATCAGAATGGTCAGGCCTGCGAGAAGTGAACTAGCCATGGTTGATACTCCTGCAAATCAATTCGAATAAGGGGAACGGTACGGGTTGACGGGCAACGGCATGGCGCCGCGGCCGTCGTCGAACAGGTAGCGCAGGTACAGGCCACCGGTCCATTGCTGGTAGTCGCGGGCGTTGTCCACACCCAGGGTGCCGCCGAAGAAGAACCCATCGCCCAGCCGGTATTCGCCACTGGCGCCCAGCGAGTAGCCGATGCCGGTCTTGCTTTGAGATGAGTAACGGGTGCGAAAGTCGACGTCGTTTTCAGCCAGAAGCTGCGACGCCTGATCGAACGCCGATTGCAGACGCGGGTCTCGCGGGAAGTAAGGTGCGCCGTCCTGCTCGATATGTTGCATGCCGACTGAGCCGTTGACCTGGTAGCTCCAGTCCGGCCCGCGATGGGCCCAGTTCACCGGAATGGCGATGGAAAAGAAGTTCTGTGGGCTGAAGTAGCCGCCGTGACCATAGGTGAAGAAGCTCTGGTTCTCGGCGTAGTGGGTACCCGAAACGCTCAAGCCCGCAGTCAGGCGCTGGTCCTGGTTGTTCAGCAGGTACCAGTAGATACCGCTGCCCAGTTCGGTGCGGGTATTGTCGTCGACGTTATGACCGATCAGCTTGTGCCAGGATCCGTAGCCGTAGACGCCGTAGCGCTGATTGTCGTAGCCCACTTGCAGGCGACCCCCGTTGGCAGTCACACCACCCCATTCCAGACCACTGCGCGCGTCGCGGGCACCGGCAAAGGATGTCAGGCTGTCGGTCACGGAACGCCTTGACAGGTTGAGCCCGTAACGCCAGTTACTGCCTTCGCTGAACGGGCGATCCAGATTGATGCCGCCGACAACGGTGTTGTAGAGGAACCCGACCGGGCTTACGCCAAGGTCGCTCTTGAGCCCTAGCGACGGGTTCTCATAGGCTACCGCGAAGCCGACGCCCGAATCCTTCTGTTTGCCGGTGCTGCCGAAGAACAGGTCGGAGGCTGCCTGCTCGATCTGTGCTTCGGTGCCAGCATTGGCCAGGTTGGCAATTTGCTCGGCGGTAAAGCCGCCAAAGCGGAAGCGATTCGCCGGGTCGCTGCTCACGCCTCCGGCGTTGAGCGATACCGGGGTAACGCGCAAGGCCATGCGATCGTCGCCGACGGGGAAACTGATCTCCAGCGGCGCCTCCACATCGGTAATCTTGCCCAGCCCCGATTCGCTGTCGTTACCGCGGAAAGTGACGCCCTGCTTGATTTGCGGGCTGCGCGCCTCGCGAATCGTATCCAGCTCGGTCTGCAGCGCGGCGCGCGGGTCGACCGGTGCCGGCGTGGCGAGCTGCGGCGTGGCCTGGCTGGCCGTGCGCAGGCCAGGTTCGCTGTCGCGACTGGCCAGCAGCACCGGTGCGTCGAACGCCTCGTTGGCGCGGCTGCTGACCTGGGTCTGTGCCGGCTCGGGAATCTCGGCCAGCACCGTTTCGCTCAGGCGCGACTGCTTGCGCTGGCCCGGTTGGCCGACGAAGGGGTTGACGGCAATCGCCTGGCCGAAGGGGTTGAGCACGTTCTGCTCCGGCGGCGCCTGCAAGGCCAGGGCCTGGGCGTACAGCTGCTCGGCCTTGGCCAGCTTGCCGCGGCCACGGTAATAGCCGGCAGCACTGGTGAGAATCTGCGGGTTCTGCGGGGCCAGTTGCAGGGCCTTTTCAACGGCGCGCTCGGCCTTGTCGGCATCGCCGGCCTGTACGAAGGCCTGGGCGGCGCCCATCTGCACGTCGGCATTGTCCGGGTACTGGCGCAGCAGCGGGGTGAACAGCTCCACCGCCTTGGCCGGGTTGCGGTTGTCCAGGTACATGCGCGCCAGCGACGACACTGCCTGCGGGTCTTGCGGGCGTTGCGCCAGGGCCGGGGCGAGGGTGTCGTAGGCGGCCACCAGGTCGCCCTTTTCACGCAGCAGGTCGGCCTGGCGCACGGTGTACTGGAACACCAGGTCGTCGTAGCTGCGCTGGTCGCCGGCCTGCAGTGGCTGGCTGCGCAGCTCGCGCAGAATCTGGTTCACCTGCACGTCGTCGCCGGCCTTGAGCAGTGCGCCGGCATAGGCCAGGCGCAGGGACGGGGAGGGCGTGCTGCTCTGGGCAATGGCGGTGCGCAGCATGCCCAGCGCATGTTCGGTCTGGCCGATATCGATATAGGTCGCGGCCAGCGCCGAGAGCATGCCGGGGTTGTTGGCCGCTGCCGGTTCGGCGCGTTGCAGCAGCTTCATGGCCTGTTGGCGCTGGCCCTGTTTGGCCAGGTCTGCCGCCTGGCGGGTCAGCAGGTGCAGTTCGATCTCTTCGGCCAGGGTGTGCATGGCGGCGCTGCGCTGGGCCGCGGGCACCTGCGCCAGGCTGCGCTGGGCCGACTGCCACTCGCCCAGGCGGCTGGAGAACAGCGCGCTGGCATACAGCGCCTCGGCCCGCTGCGGGTTGGCCTTGAGCATCTCGTCGATGGTCTGGCGCGCCTTGCCGGAGGCATCGCTCTTGAGGTAGACCTGCGCCAGGTCGTAACGCGCCCACACGTTCTGCGGGTCGTTGCGCACGGCCTCTTCCAGCGCCTTGCGAGCGCCGGCCAGGTCGCCACTGCGCTCGGCGTCGCGGGCCTGGCCTACGGCGATGGCCGCGCGCAGCACGCGCAGGTCGCCCAGGCGTTCGCGCTGGGCATCGCTGAGCCCGTCGATCAGGCGCTGGCTTTCGCCCAGCTTGCCGTTCTGCGCCAGCACGCTGACCAGCCCGCGCAGCGCATCGGGGTTGCCGGCATCCAGGCTCAGGGCCTGGCGATAGGTGGTTTCGGCGCTGTCGAACTGACCCTGGGCGGCCTGCAGGTCGGCCAGGCTGACAGGCCCCTGCACCTGGCGCGGGTTCATCGCGATGGCGCGTTGCAGCAGCTCGCGGGCGTCTTGCGGATTGCCGGCGTCGCGGGCGGCATTGGCCTGGTCCAGCAGCACCCAGTAGCGGTTGCCTTGCAGGGCGCTTTGCCAGCGGCTGCTGTTGCCACGGCTGATGGCCTGCTTGAACAGTGCATCGGCGTCGCCCAGGCGGCCCTGGCGCTGGCGCACGATGCCCAGCCCGCCGAGGGCGTCGGCATCCTGCGCCTGCTCGCGCAAACGGGCCTGGAACGACTGCTCGGCCTGGGGCAGGTCGTTGGCGTCCAGCGCCTTGAAGCCGCGCACCAGGTGGCTGTTCTGGCGTTGGACGGCGCTGGCCTGGCTGGCACGGGCACCGCTCTTGAGCTGGTTGCGGATCTCTTCGTCGTCCGGATAGGCCTTGAGGTAGGCATCGAACAACGGCACCTCGGCCGGGCGCGGCGCACCCAGCCAGGACAGGCCCTGGCGCCAGCCCTCGATCGA
This sequence comes from Pseudomonas sp. PS01300, assembly GCF_029960155.1. Taxonomy (NCBI): domain Bacteria; kingdom Pseudomonadati; phylum Pseudomonadota; class Gammaproteobacteria; order Pseudomonadales; family Pseudomonadaceae; genus Pseudomonas; species Pseudomonas sp. PS01300. Next base: position 37,136 of record NZ_JASCPN010000034.1, read on the forward strand.
TTCACTGCCGATCACCGGGTCGTTGGCATAGGACGCCAGCCGGCGAATGCCCTCCACCCGCGTGCTTTCGTTGCGCAGCAGCAGCTTGGCCAGGTTGAGCTTGATCTTGGGGTTGTCCGGCGACTGGCCCTGCAGGCGCTCCAGGCCCTGGCGCGCTTCCTGCCAGCCGGTGGCGGTGTAGCCCAGGTAGCTGTAGAACTCCAGGCCCAGTTCGCCCTGGGGTGCACTGCCACTGAACAGCGTGCGGTATGCCGCCACAGCCTGATCCAGCTCGCCCGATTCGGCGAGTTGGCGGGCCTGCTCCAGTTGCGCGGTGTTATCGGCGCTGTGCAGGGCGATCTCCTGTTGCAGCAACAGGGTCTGACGCTCGCCGGGGTGCGCCTGCCTGAGCTGGTCGAGGTAGCGCTTGGCGCCCTGCGGGCGATTGCCATCAAGCTCCAGCAGGCCAAGGCCGTACAACGCGTCGGCCTGCTGCGGATCGATCAGCAGCAGCTTGCGCCATGCCTCGGTGGCGCGGGTGATGTCTTTGCGGGCCTGCCAGTATTGACCCTGTTCCAGCAGGACCTTGCCGTTCTCGCTGAGCTCGGCAAAGCTGCTGTTGTGGATCAGGGCGGCAAGCACCCCAATGGCTAGGGTTTGGCGGCGCGAGGGCATGAAGTCTCCCAGAGTGGTTGCAGCTTCCCGTCGTCGAGGAAGTGGTAACGATCATCCATGAAGCCGAGGGCGAACAGGCTCAGCACGAAGTCGTAGTAAGGGGGTTGTCTGGCCTGCAGCGCTTCGGGGCTCAGGCTTTTGCTCATCAGCTGGTCGACACGGGCACGCTGCTGTTCCTGCAGCCAGGGTTGCTGGCGCGCCTTGAAATACGGCAGCAGGGCGGCAGAAAAGCCGAACGGGCCATCGCCGCTGCTGGTGTTGGCCTGCACCTGCACTTTCTCTGGCGGTACGCCGTGGGTCGCGACACTGCGCGCCATGCCGTCGAGGCTGTCGAGGATCGGCTTGGCCAGTGGGTCCTTGGCCGGGGTCATGCCGGCCCACAGGTAGGTGCGGATGGCGTCGTAGCTGCCGGTTTCGCCCTTGACCGGGTCGATCACGAACAGGCCCTTGTCCGGGCCGGTGCCACGGTAGCCCACCCAGTCGGCCACATAGCCGTTGTGGCTCACGCCCTTGATCAGGCTGGCGGTGCTGCGGGCGATCTGGCTCCACGGCCCCTTGGGGTCGACCACCGCCAGGCGTCGCAGCACCGGCACCGGCAGGTAGCTGGGGTTGAGCTGCCAGAAGTGATCGGGCTTGGCAAAGCCCTCCCCGCCGGGCAGCAGCATCATGCCCAGGCCCGGCAGCTCGGCCACTTCGCGGGCCTTGATATTGGCCAGCAGCTGGGCAGCCTGGGCGTTGTAGGCCGGGGTGTTCCACAGCCGCGCGGCCTCGCTCAGCGCGTAGGCGAACCACAGGTCGGCGTCCGAGGCCGAGTTGTGGTCCAGCAGGCGCCACTGGCCCTTGTCGTCCAGGCCCCAGATCCACCCCGGCAGGTTCTGCTTGATGTCGCCACCGGCAAGGTTGTTGCTGGCCCACAGCCAGAGCTTGTCGAAGCTGGCCTGGTCGTTGGCCACCAGGGCAAAGAACATCGCGTAGGACTGGCCTTCGGAGGAGCTGTGCTGCTGCGGCGTGCTGGCATCGAGCACGCGCCCGTCGGGTTGCACGAAGTGCTGGCGAAACACCTGCCACAACGGCCAGGGGTCGGCCTGGCAGCTGTTGGCCTGGCTCACGCCGGGCAGCAGCAGGGTAAGGGCGCTGGCGCCCAGCAGGCGGCGCAGCAGCGAGCGCGAACGCCTGGCGGGCAACGGTGCGGTGTGTCCGGTTGGCAGAGGCATGCGATTACTCGATGTTGAGGCGACGTTTGGCCTGGGCGCGCAGCGAGAAGAACGCCACCAGGCTGACCAGGGCAACCCCCAGCAGGGTCAACAGCAGCAGCGCCGGTACATGCTGGGACAGCAGCCACTGGATGTAACGGAACGGCCCCAGGTGCCCCACGTAGTAAGCCTGCTCGGCCACCAGCGATTCGACATTCCTGCCGTTGATCACCACAAGGCTGCCTTGCAGTGCCTGGGTGTACTGTTCGCCGCCGATCAGGGCGTCGGTGACCTCCACCAGGTTCTGCGGCTGCGGGCTGGACAGCACCACCACGCTGCGCCCGCTCTTGAGCGGCGACTCGAACCCGGTGACGTACGAGCTGCGGTTCTCGCCGGTGAAGGTGAGCGCACCGCGCGCGGCGCGCAGGTTGGCCTTGGGATCGGGGCTGATCCATTCGCGCAGGCGCATCGGCAGGTCGGAGAACTCCACGTAATGCCTGGCGTCCTGGGTCCTGCTGGGCAGGTAGTCGGCCCAGGTCTTGAGCAGTGGCTGGTTGTCGCCGGAAGCCAGCACCAGCAGGTCCTTGTCGGCCAGGGCATCGACCTGGCCGGCCTGGGCCACGGTGACGGCGGTGGCCGGGTAGCCGGTGGAGTCGCCAAAGCGTCCGAGTACGGTGAGGTAGGCGCTCCAGTCGGCGCTGCCGGCGTTGTCCGGCAGGATCACCGCCGAGTCGGACAGGTCGGCCAGGCGCGTGAACGGGAAGCCGCTGTCCTTGAACACGCCCAGGTTGGGCATGGCGATGAAGTGGTCGTAGCCGTTCAGGTCCAGGGTGGAGTCCGGGTCGATGGCGCCGCGCATGTTGTCGATGATGATGTCGCGGCATTCACCCTGCTTGATGTAGTCGTACATGAAGCGGAACTGCAGGCGCGACTGCAGGGCGACCGAGTCCAGCGGCAGCAGCATGCTCGCCTCGCGGGCGATGCTGTCGTCTTTCTTCAGGGCTGCCAGCAGGCTGTCGCCGCCGCCCAGGCGCTCGATCGAGGGCAGGTTCATCGACTTGATGAAAGTGTCGTTGAAGCTCACCAGCAGCGAAGAGTTGGACGAGGTCTGCTGTGGGGTGTAGCGGTACTTGAGGTCCAGCCGGGCGCCCTGTTCGCGCCAGTTGAACAGGTCGGGTGGCAGGCGCACCGGCACGGTGATCATGCCGGGGTTGTAGCCCGACACATTGAGCTGACGCGGGTCGATCAGCTCGCCAAGGCGCACCGGGCGATCGGTCGGCAGCCAGTTGGGCGCGTCATACGGCTGGCGTGGCTGCAGCGCATTGACGGTGTCGATCTGCACGCTGGGGCCGGAGAAGCTGCGGTAGCCGATCACCAGGGCGGTGGCGGCGCGCTTGAGTTCGGCGCTGTCGCGTCCGGCGATGACCAGCAGCTTGCCGTGCGGGTCGTTGGGGTTGCTCACCAGCGACAGGGTCGGGCCCTTGAGGTCGGGCAGCGTCAGGCCCTCGACCTGGTTGGCCTCGGCGGTGTTGACCAGCACCACCGCGTTGCCGCTGGCGGGCAGGCTGTGCAGGTTGGTGGGGAAGTTTGCGCCACGGTAGCTGGCCAGTGCACCGATCCACGACGACACCGCGCCCGCCGCTTCGAGGGTGGTGTTGTCGGGGGCCACGGCAAACACGAACGGCAGGCTCAGGGCGCGTGGGTCGCGACGATCGAACAGCGGCAGCGGCAGCAGGGCCAGGTCGTTGGGCAGCACCACCGGCTTGACCTGCAGGCTCAACTGGCTTTCGTTGCTGATCTTGGCCCACAGGCTCGAATGCAGCGGGTCTTCGCACTGCATGGTGTAGTGGCCGATCAACTGCACGCCGAGCCGGTTGAACTCGGTGATCAGGTACGGCGGAATGTCGATCACCTGCTTTTGCAGGACGCCGGCGTTTTCCTTGGGCAACGGCAGGCTGGCGGCCACTTCGTCGTTGACCATGATGTTGATCTGCGAGAGGTCGCTGAGCAGCGCTGGCGAATAGGTGTATTGCAGGGTCAGTTGCGCGCCGGTCACCACCTCGTCGGCCCGCACGTCGAAGTTGACCGTGTCGGTCGACTCCACGCCACGCAGGCTCATGGTGTAGTTCTTGCCCAGCTGCTTGAGGCTGAGCTGGTACTTTTCGCCAGCCGCATCCGGTGCCGCCGGCGCCGTTTCGCTGGCGGCGGGCTCCGTGGCGGGCGCCGCTGCGCTGGCCGCGACCTCATCGGCCTGGGCAGGTTGCAGCAGGCTGCCCAGGCACAGCAGCGAGCCGGCGAGCAGACGGCGAGAACGGCGCGACAGGTTCACTTGTTGGTCGGTATGAAGCATGACGGTCATTGCGAGTCCAACGAAGGTTCGAGGTGGGTGGGGGCTTGCTTGCGCTTGTAGCGACGATGGCGCAAGGCGCTGAGGGTCGCCTGGGCCAGGTCCATGATGCCGCGCACGCCGATGCGGCTCACATCGTGCAGGGCGCTCAACGGGGTGTCGGGCTTGCTGCCACCCCAGGTTGCGGCCCAGGTGTCGGCCCGCGAGAAGGTCAGGCGCACGAAGTCGCTCTGCTGGCGCAAGGTCAGCGGCTTGAACTGCACCCCGACCATGGCGCCACGGCTGAACACCACGGTGGCCGGCAGTACGCAGGCCTGCTGCTTGCGCATCAGGATCACCTGGATGTCCTGGCCCTTGTGCAGGCTCTGGCCCTCGGGAAGCTTGAAGCCCACGCCCTTTTGCGAGAAGTCCACGGTGGTGCAGTCGATGGTGGTGCCGTCGGCGGTCTGCACCTGAATCGGCAGCTCAGCGCGCACGCGCGGCTCGGAACGCACCTGGCGGGTTTCACTGGCAACCGCAACGGCAGCGCTGGTGATGATCACGTTGTAGATCGTCCAGGCCAGGTTGATGATGATGGTGATGGCTGCGGCCGGGTCGCCCCAGATCAGTTGCACCACACCGAACACCATGCCGATCAGGTTCAGGGTCAGCAGGATGATGTAGGGGCGCGCCAGCTCCCAGTCGAAGTATTCCTTGTCGATGATGCCGCCCTTGTCGGTCACGTTGAAGCCGCCAAGCTTGGGGTTGATCAGCGCCACCAGTACCGGGCGCATGATGTACCAGGCCAGCACCGACTCGTAGACCTCGTTCCAGAACGAATGGCGAAAGCGCCCCTGGATACGCGAGTTGGTCAGGCTGGCGTGGAAGATGTGCGGCAGTACGTAGGCGGTGATCATCAGCGCCGAGGCGTGGAAGATCTGCGCGCCGAAGATCAGGTACGCCAGCGGCGCGGTCAGGAAGACCAGGCGCGGCAGGCCGTAGAAGAAGTGCAGCATGGCGTTCACGTAGCACACGCGTTGGCCGAAGCTCAGGCCCTTGCCGATGAACGGGTTGTCGGTACGGAAGATCTGCGCCATGCCGCGTGCCCAGCGGATGCGCTGGCTGATGTGCCGCGACAGGCTCTCGGTGGCCAGGCCCGCAGCCTGGGGGATCGCCAGGTACGCGGTGTTGTAGCCCTTGCGGTTGAGCTTGAGCGCGGTGTGCGCATCTTCGGTCACCGTCTCGATGGCCACGCCGCCCACTTCCAGCAGGTGGCTGCGGCGGATCACTGCACACGAGCCGCAGAAGAAGGTGGCGTTCCACAGGTCGTTGCCGTCCTGCACCAGGCCGTAGAACAGCTCGCCCTCGTTGGGCACCGAGCGGAACGTGTCGAGGTTCTTCTCGAACGGGTCGGGCGAAAAGAAGAAGTGCGGGGTCTGCAGCAGGGCCAGTTTCGGGTCCTTGAGGAACCAGCCCATCGCCACCTGCAGGAAGGAGCGCGTGGGCACGTGGTCAGCGTCGAAAATGGCGATGTACTCGCCGTCGGTGACTTTCAGGGCCTCGTTGAGGTTGCCGGCCTTGGCGTGGACGTTGTCGGCGCGCACGATGTAGTTGACCCCGATCTGCCGGCAGAACTCGCGAAAATCGTCGCGGCGGCCATCATCCAACACGTGCACGCGCAGCTTGTCGCGCGGCCAGTCGATGGCCTGGGCGGCGAAGATCGTCAGCTTCACGATGCTCAGCGCTTCGTTGTAGGTGGGGATGAACACATCCACCGTGGGCCAGTCCTTGGGGTCCTGGGTAAGAATCTTGGGCTTGCGCTGCAAGGGCCAGGCGGTCTGCATGTAGCCGAACGCCAGCACCACCAGGGCATAGAACTCTGCTGCCACCAGGCCGTAGCCGAACACGATGTCCAGCCAGCTGTCGAAGCCCAGCGTGTCGGTGACGCGCCAGTACACATAACGCAGGGTGGCCACCAGCGACAACACCACCATGGCCAGCACCGGCAGGCGCCCGGGCAGCTTGCGCAGTATCAGCAGGCCGGCGAAGCACAGGGCGGCGAAGGCGAACTGGCGCTCCAGCTCCAGGGGGGCGGTGACCACGGCCACCAGCAGCAGGGCGCCGATCAGGCCGGCACCGATCTTCAGCGCGCGCAGCACCGGGGCGGGCCATTGCCCGAAGCGTTCGAGCCAGACATTCAAGCGCGCAACCGTGTTGGGCGCCTGCACTGCAGACGCCTGGTCTAAGGGGGCGGTCATGGGGTACCGGACTGTTGGTGGTGATGGGCGAGGTGGGCGCCAAGGGCATGCGCCACGTCGCGCAGGTCCTGGCAGGCAGGGCTGTCGGGCACCTTGACGAACGGATCGAATTCGAAGGCCTGGGCTTCGTCCAGGCTGTGGTCGAGACGGACCATGCCCAGCAGCTCGCGACCGATGCGCTGGCGCAGTACCTGGCACATGTCCAGGTCCAGCGCGCGGGTGGGGTCGACCTTGTTGATCAGGTAGCCGCAGCGCGGCGCGGGGCTGCGCTGGTGCAGGGGCGCAAGCCAGGCCTGCAGTTCATCCAGCACGCGGTAGGCGGCTGGAGTCGGCAGGGTCAGGGCCACCACCTGGTCGGCCATCTCCAGCACTGGCGCAAGCCATGGGGTGGCGCCGGTGGGCAGGTCGATGATCAGTACGTCAGCGGGTGTCAGTGCCAGCGTTGCCAATTGCTGCAGCAGCCAGCCAGGCTGGTTGGCCAGGCGCTGCTCCAGGCTGCGCAACTGGGTGGCGTCGGCGTGCCCGAATGGCAGGCATTCGGCGGTCGAGTCGGGCACTGGGTGGCAGTGGATGCTCCAGGGTTCGTCGCTGTCGGTGGCCTGGCTCAGACCGGGGGCGGTACGCGGCAGCATCAGTTGGCTGGCGAGGCTGTTCTGCGGGTCCAGGTCCAGTGCCACCACGCGACCGTGCGGGCGCTCCAGCAGCTTGGCCAGCGCGGCGGCAAAGGTGGTCTTGCCCACACCACCCTTGGCCGAAACCACAGCGATGATGCTGGCCTGGGGGCGTGTCGGTGCCGGTTTGTGCATGGCATGCTCCAGTGCACCCTGATTCAGCCCCTGGGCCGTGGCATGGCGCAGGCGAGCCGCCGCTTCGAGTTGTTCACGCAGCGACAGGGGGGCGCCGGCGGGCTGTGCAGCCGGTTCGGGAGCGGGCGATATACGCTTCACGGGCGCGGGCACCGCAACGACTGCCGGCGCAGGAGCTGGTGCCTGTACCGGCGCAGGCACCGATGCCAGGGTCGGCGGCAGCTTCAGGGCCGCCAGGGTCGCGGCCACCGGGGCAACCGGCTCGGGCGCGGCAGCAGGTGTGATCGGTTCAGCCACCGTCAGCGCGGGTTCGAGGTATTCGAACTCGGTGTCGATTTCTTTATAGCTGTCCGCACTTGCCCCAAACCTGGTGAACAGATTTCCAATGTCGTCTGCATGACTCATATGTGTAATCCCGGCCTACGGCTATCTGATCAACTGCTGGGGCAGATAAGGTCTGTCACACTGCTAGGATGCTAATGTGTGATATCAAACTGATAGTGTCAATATTTTGTTCACTTCTGGGCTGGTTTTTCGCATTTTCGCCGAGTTAAAAAAATACCGCCATAAGTTTGACTGTTTTGTCGCTGCCTGTGCAGCGCATCTGCACGATGGATGCCGTTCTTGAACAAGGTTGGCACGAACGGCATAAAGCTTAGCCTAGCTTGTAGGAAATGACTGATAAGTCGTGCTGACATATATCAGTTTGTTTCACGATTGGCACATAGGTTACCAAGCTTTGCCTGGCGCGTGTTCAGCCAGAGGACAGGCAACCGGCCAGCCCGGGCCGTTGTCCGATCAACGGTGACTGGCCGGCGTGCCCATGCACGGCGGATGCATTTTTGCCCCTGCTCCGCTAGGATTAGCGGTCTTTGGTCTATCTATCCGACGGTTTTCGATGAGTTATCAGGTTCTTGCACGTAAATGGCGTCCGCGCTCGTTCCGCGAAATGGTCGGCCAGACCCATGTGCTCAAGGCCCTGATCAACGCGCTGGACAACCAGCGGCTGCACCACGCCTACCTGTTCACCGGCACCCGCGGGGTGGGCAAGACCACCATCGCGCGCATCATCGCCAAATGCGTCAACTGTGAAACCGGCATTACCTCGACACCGTGCGGCACCTGTTCGGTGTGCCGCGAGATCGACGAGGGGCGCTTCGTCGACCTGATCGAGATCGACGCCGCCAGCCGCACCAAGGTCGAGGATACCCGCGAGCTGCTCGACAACGTGCAGTACGCGCCAAGCCGCGGGCGCTTCAAGGTCTACCTGATCGACGAAGTGCACATGCTCTCCAGCCACTCGTTCAACGCCTTGCTCAAGACGCTTGAAGAGCCGCCGCCCTACGTCAAGTTCATTCTTGCCACCACCGACCCGCAGAAGCTGCCCGCCACCATCCTGTCGCGCTGCCTGCAGTTCTCGCTCAAGAACATGACCCCCGAGCGGGTGGTCGAGCACCTGAGCCATGTGCTCGGGGTCGAGAACGTGCCGTTCGAAGACGACGCCCTGTGGTTGCTGGGCCGCGCCGCCGACGGTTCGATGCGCGATGCCATGAGCCTCACCGACCAGGCCATCGCCTTTGGCGAAGGCAAGGTGCTGGCGGCGGATGTGCGCGCCATGCTCGGCACCCTCGATCACGGCCAGGTCTATGGCGTGCTCCAGGCCCTGCTCGAAGGGGACGCACGGGCCCTGCTCGAAGCCGTGCGGCACCTGGCCGAGCAAGGGCCGGACTGGAACGGCGTGCTGTCTGAAATGCTCAATGTGCTGCACCGCGTGGCGGTGGCCCAGGCGCTGCCCGAGGCGGTGGACAACGGCCAGGGTGATCGTGACCGCGTGCTGGCGCTGGCCGGCGCTCTGCCGGCCGAAGATGTGCAGTTCTATTACCAGATGGGCCTGATCGGCCGGCGCGATCTGCCGCTGGCCCCCGACCCGCGTGGCGGCTTCGAGATGGTGCTGTTGCGCATGTTGGCGTTCCGCCCGGCCGACACCGTCGATGCGCCGACACCGACGCTAAAGTCGACGGGGATCAGCCAGGCCACAGCTGACTCCCCACCCGCGGTGGCAGCGGTCGCCGCGCCGGTGGTGGCTGCACCGGTCGTGCCCACGCCCGTTGCCGAACCTGTTGCCCGCCCGCAGCTCGAACCCGAGCCGCCGGTGCAGGCTGCGCCAGTACTGCAAGCGCAGGTTGCCGAGCCGCCCGTGCCCGAGGTCGACCTGCCCTGGAACGAGCCGGCCGCGCCTGCGCCCGAGCTCGCTGCGGCGCCGGAACCCGAGCCGGAACCCGAGCCGCAGCCCGAACCTGAACCCGAGGCGATTGCTGCGCCCGTGCCAGCCGCGCCCGCGCCGGCCATCGCGCATCACGACGAGCCACCGATCGCCGACCACGCCAGCTATAGCCCGGCGGGCATGGAGCGCGACGACGAGCCACCGCTGGACGAAGATTACTACGACGCCGAGATCGACCCGGTGGGCTACAGCTACCTGGACGAGCTGGCCAGCGAGACCGCGCCGGAGCCTGCACCGGAGCCCGAGCCAGAGCCTGCCGCGCAACCGGCCACCGGCCTGGCGTTGCAATGGCTGGAGATGTTCCCGCTGCTGCCGATTTCGGGCATGACCGCCAGCATCGCCGCCAACTGCACGCTGATCGCGATGGACGGCGACAACTGGCTGCTGCACCTGGACCCGGCGCACAGCGCCCTGTTCAACGCCACCCAGCAGCGGCGCCTGAACGATGCGCTCAACCAGCACCTTGGGCGTACCCTGAACCTGAGCATCGAACTGATCCGCCCCGAGCAGGAAACCCCGGCCCAGGCCGCGTCGCGCAAGCGTGCCGACCGTCAGCGCGAGGCCGAGGCGTCGATCGAGAACGATCCGTTCATCCAGCAGATGATCCAGCAGTTCGGCGCCACCGTGCGTCACGATACTATTGAACCTGTCGACGCCCTGGTGGCCCAGGGCGACTAATCCGTTTACCCCAGCACCGCGGTCTGCCGCGGTGTGCCAAGTAACTTGATACCGAGGTGATTCCCATGATGAAAGGTGGCATGGCCGGCCTGATGAAGCAGGCACAGCAGATGCAGGAAAAAATGGCCAAGATGCAGGAAGAGCTGGCCAACGCCGAAGTGACCGGCCAATCGGGCGCCGGCCTGGTCAGCGTGGTGATGACCGGTCGCCATGACGTCAAGCGCATCAGCCTGGACGACAGCCTGATGCAGGAAGACAAGGAAGTGCTGGAAGACCTGATCGCTGCGGCCGTGAACGATGCGGTGCGCAAGGTCGAGGCCAACAGCCAGGAAAAGATGGGCGGCATGACCGCCGGCATGCAACTGCCGCCGGGCTTCAAGATGCCGTTCTGAGGCATTGCCTGCGTGACCCTCGGTGGGAGCACAGCCAGTCGGTTGTCGCTCCCATCGTCGTTTTTCCGTTCAACCGATGATCTGCCAGGCCTTTTACCATGAGCTTCAGCCCCTTGATTCGCCAACTGATCGACGCCTTGCGCACGCTGCCGGGTGTGGGTCAGAAAACCGCCCAGCGCATGGCCCTGCAACTGCTGGAGCGTGACCGCAGCGGCGGCGTGCGCCTGGCCCAGGCGTTGAGCCAGGCCATGGAGGGGGTGGGGCATTGCCGTCAGTGCCGCACCCTGACCGAGCAGGAGCTGTGCCCGCAGTGCGCCGACCCACGGCGTGACGACACCCTGCTGTGCGTGGTGGAGGGGCCGATGGACGTGTACGCGGTGGAGCAGACCGGTTATCGCGGCCGCTACTTCGTGCTCAAGGGGCATCTGTCGCCACTGGACGGCCTGGGGCCGGAGGCCATCGGGATTCCGCAGTTGCTGGCGCGTATTGCGGAGCAGGGCAGCTTCACCGAGGTGATCCTGGCCACCAACCCCACGGTGGAAGGGGAGGCCACGGCGCATTACATCGCGCAGCTGCTGGCGGACAAGGGGCTGGTGGCTTCACGCATCGCCCATGGTGTGCCGCTGGGCGGGGAGCTGGAACTGGTGGATGGCGGAACGCTGGCGCATTCGTTCGCGGGGCGCAAGCCGATCACGCTGTGACCGTGCCGGCCAATCGCGGGTCAAGCCCGCTCCTACAGGGGTTGCGTAACACCTTGTGGGAGCGGGCTTGACCCGCGATTGGCTGCACAGCGGCCCCATCAATATTCGCTAAGCGAAAACTCGGTCAGGCAGAACGTCTGCACCCCTGCCGCCTGCAGCTTCTGCGAGCCGCCCAGCTCCGGCAGGTCGATGATCGCCGCCGCCTCGAACACGGCCGCCCCCATGCGCCGTATCAGGCTGGCCGCTGCCAGCAGGGTGCCGCCGGTGGCGATCAGGTCATCCATGATCAGCACCGCATCGCCCTCGCACAGGCTGTCGGCATGCACTTCCAGAAACGCCTCGCCATATTCGGTCTGGTAACCCTCGGCCAGCACATCGGCCGGCAGCTTGCCCTGCTTGCGAAACAGGATCAGCGGCTTGTTGAGCTGGTGGGCAATGATCGAGCCGATCAGGAAGCCGCGCGCATCCAGCGCCCCGACATGGCTGAAGTCAGCCTCGACATAGCGTTCGATGAATTGGTCGGCAACGTGGCGCAGGCCCCGAGGGGACTGGAACAGCGGGGTAATGTCGCGAAAGATCACCCCCGGCTTGGGAAAGTCCGTTACCGGGCGGATCAGGGATTTGAGGTCGAACGCATCGGTCGGCATGGGGCAGGTATCCTGAAGGGCAAACGCCAGCCAGTATACCTGCTGCGCCAGGTGTCAGCTGTCCAGCGAGCCGCCGGCCAGGGCGCACAGCTGGATCGGGTCGATGATGCGTACTTCCTTGCCTTCGGCTTCGATCAGGCCGTTCTGCTGGAAGCGCGTGAACACCCGTGACACGGTTTCCACCGCCAGGCCCAGGTAGTTGCCGATTTCGTTGCGCGACATGCTCAGGCGGAACTGGTTGGCCGAGTAGCCGCGTGCGCGAAAGCGCGCCGACAGGTTGACCAGGAAGGTGGCGATGCGCTCGTCCGCAGTCTTCTTGGACAGCAGCAGCATCATCTGCTGGTCGTCGCGAATCTCGCGGCTCATCACCCGCATCAGTTGGCGACGCAGCTGCGGCAGTTGCACCGACAGCTCGTCCAGGCGCTCGAAGGGGATCTCGCACACCGAAGTGGTTTCCTGGGCCTGCGCCGATACCGGGTAGGCCTCGGTGTCCATGCCCGACAGCCCGACCAGCTCGCTGGGCAGGTGGAAGCCGGTGATCTGCTCCTCGCCCGCGTCGCTCAGGCTGAAGGTCTTCAGGGCGCCGGAGCGCACGGCGTAAACCGAGCCGAAGTTGTCGCCCTGGCGGAACAGAAACTCGCCTTTTTTCAACGGACGCCCGCGCTTGACGATTTCGTCCAGTGCGTCCATGTCTTCCAGATTCAGCGAAAGAGGCAGGCACAAGGGCGCCAGGCTGCAATCCTTGCAATGGGCCTGGTTGTGAGGGCGCAGTTTAACTGGCTCGGACATTTTCATTCGATCCTTCTGGGGAAAGCACACATAAGCCGTAAGGGTAACTCAGACGGCCGGGTTCAGGCCAGCGTGCGCGCTTTTGGTGCGTGCTGGGCTCAAGATCGGCGATGTTTGGCCGATGACCTGGAATAGTGTCCTTAACAGGAAAGACTGTCCATGCTCTCTATCGATTCAAATCCTCTGAATAGCGCTGCAACCCAACTCAAACCCCCTGTCGCCAAGACCAATGTCGACGGTGCCCAGAGCGCCCAACCGGCCGAGGCTCCTGCCAAGGAGGGGGTCAGGGTCAACCTGTCCCTGGCGGGCCTGCAGGCGTCCAAAAGCAGCGGCGGCAACAAGGACATCGAGGAAAGCGGTCTGCCCCAGACCATCCAGCAGACCCTCAAGACCATCCGCAAGCTGCAGCAGCAACTGGCTGAAAAGATGCAGCAGATGCAGGCCGTCATGCGAGACAACTCCCTGACCCCCGAGCAGATGCGGCAAAAGGTCTCATCGCTGCAGGGTGAGATCGCCACGCTGACGGGGGCAATCACCACCGCCACCGCCAACCTGAACAAGGCCATGAAGCAGGAGAACCTGAGCCTTGATCAGGTCGCGAAGGTGTTCGAGTTGATGGGCTGATTCAAATCACCCGCGAAAACCGCTGGCGGTTGTGCAGGTCCAGGTAGGCATCGAACACCATGCATACCGAGCGTACCAGCAGGCGCCCCGCCGGCAACACCTTGATCCCGTTGGCATCCAGGCTGATCAGGCCGTCCTTGGCCATGCCCAGCAGGGCAGGCCACTGCGCGTTGAAGTAACCGCGAAAATCGAGGGTGAAGGCGCGCTCGATGGTCTCGAACTCCAGTTCGAAATGGCAGATCAGCTGCTGGATCACCGCGCGGCGGATGCGGTCGTCCTCGTTGCAGATCAGGCCGCGACTGGTGGGCAACTGCGAGGCGCCGAGGGTGTTCTGGTATTCGTTCAGATCACTGCTGTTCTGGCAGTACAGGTCGCCGATCTGGCTGATGGCCGACACGCCAAGGCCGATCAGGTCGCAGTGGCCGTGGGTGGTGTAGCCCTGGAAGTTGCGCTGCAGGGTCGACTCTTCCTGGGCAATGGCCAGTTCGTCGTCGGGCAGGGCGAAATGGTCCATACCGATGTAGCGATAGCCTGCCTCGGTCAGCTGCTCGATGGTGTTGTGCAGCATTTCCAGTTTCAGCGCAGGCGCCGGCAGGTCGCTGCTGTCGATGCGCCGCTGGGGCATGAAACGCTCGGGCAGGTGCGCATAGTTGAACACCGAGAGGCGGTCGGGCTGCAGCTTGATCACTTCCTCGACGGTGCGTGCAAAGCCTTCGGTACTCTGCTTGGGCAGGCCGTAGATCAGGTCGAGGTTGATCGAGCGAAACTGCAGGGTGCGCGCCGCCTCGATGATCGCGCGGGTCTGCTCCAGGCTTTGCGGGCGGTTGATGGCCCGTTGCACCACCGGGTCGAGGTCTTGCACGCCCAGGCTGACACGGTTGAAGCCCAGTTCGCGCAGCAGCCCCATGGTCGACCAGTCGGCCTCGCGCGGGTCGATCTCGATGCCGTAGTCGCCCGAATCATCATCCAGCAGGTTGAAGTGCTGACGCAGGTGCGTCATCAGCTGGCGCAGTTCGGCGTGGCTGAGAAAAGTCGGTGTACCGCCGCCCAGGTGCAGTTGCTCCACGGTCTGGCGCGGGTCCAGGTGGCAGGCGATCAGCTGGATTTCCTGCTCCAGGCGCTGCAGGTAGGGCTGGGCGCGACCGCGGTCCTTGGTGATCACCTTGTTGCAGGCGCAGTAGTAGCAGATGTTGGCGCAGAACGGCACGTGCACGTACAGCGACAGCGGGCGCGCGGCGCGGCGGCTATCACGCAGGGCGTGCAACAGGTCGAACGAGCCGACCTGGCTGTGCAGTTGCACGGCGGTCGGGTAGGAGGTGTAGCGCGGGCCCGCCAGATCGTAACGGCGAATAAGGTCGGGGTCCCAGTGGAGGGCGTCGAGCATGGTGGCAGTCCCTGGAATGGCGGCAGTGTCCGGAGTCTAGGGAGCGTTGTGTCAGGGCGTGTTGATTTGTATCAACGGGTGTTCAGTGCCCCATGAGCCAGTGCTGGTGCGGCCCCGGCAGGGTCCACAGGCCGAACAGGATCACCAGCAGGCCCCCCGTCACGCGAACCCCGCGCTTGCGCAGCAGGGCGCTGGTGCGCTCGGCAGCCAGCCCCGTGGCCAGCAGCACCGGCCAGGTGCCCAGGCCGAAGGCCAGCATCAGCAGGGCGCTGTGGGTGGCGTTGCCCTGGCTGGCGGCCCACAGCAGGGTGCTGTAGACCAGCCCGCACGGCAACCAGCCCCACAGCGCGCCCAGCAGCAGCGCGCGCGGCAGGCTAGACACCGGCAGCAGGCGATTGGCCACTGGCTGTATGTGCCGCCACAGGCCGCGCCCCAGGCTTTCGATACGGGTCAGGCCGCTCCACCAGCCGGCCAGGTACAGGCCCATGCTGATCAGCAGCAGCGCCGCGAGCACGCGCATGCCGGTGGCCAGCGGGCCGCCCGCCACCGCCCAGCCGGCCAGGCCCAGCAGCAGGCCGGCAGCGGCATAGCTGAGGATGCGCCCCAGGTTGTACGCCAGCAGCAGCTGAAAGCGCCGGCTGCGCTGCGCCTTGGGAATGGCCAGGGTGAGTGCGCCCATCAGGCCGCCGCACATTCCCAGGCAGTGGCCGCCCCCCAGCAGGCCGAGGATCAGCGCCGAACTCAGCAGCGGCAACAGGTCAAGCATGGGGCGGGGCGTCGCTGTCGTCGGGCTTGCGCGGCTCGGCCTGGTCCAGGGCGGCCTGGTGCTTGGGGTCCTGGTCGTCGAACAGGATGCTGTGGGCCGGGCCTTCGAGGTCGTCGTACTGGCCGCTGTCCACGGCCCAGAAGAAGATGTACACGGCAATCGCGACGATCAGCAGCGCGGCGGGAATCATGACGTAGAGCGCGGGCATGGGGTCTCCGGGTCAGGCCGTCGCGGGGTGTGCGGCGTCGACGATAGGGGCGGTGGCAGGCAGCTCGCGGATGCGCGTAAGACGCAGGGCGTTGAGCACCACGATCAGCGAACTGACCGACATGCCGACCGCCGCCCAGATCGGAGTGATCCAGCCCAGTGCGGCGAACGGCAGCATGAGGCCATTGTACAGGCCAGCCCACAGCAGGTTCTCGATGATTATCCGGCGCGTGCGGCGCGCCAGGCCGAAAGCCTGCACCAGCGCCTCCAGGCGGTTGGACAACAGCACCGCATCGGCGCTGGTCTTGGCCAGGTCGGTGGCCGAGCCCATGGCAATGCTGATGTCGGCCGCGGCCAGCACCGGCACGTCGTTGACCCCGTCACCCAGCATCAGCACCTTGTGTCCCTTGGCCTGCAGGGCCTTGAGCCGCTGCAGCTTGTCGTCCGGGCGCAGGCCGCCGACGGCCTGGTCGATGCGCAGCTCGGCGGCGACGCTGGCCACCATCGGCGAGCTGTCGCCCGACAGCAGCAGGGTCTGCCAGCCGCGGGCACGGCAGGCTGCCAGCAGGTCGGCGGCGTCATGGCGCAGGCGGTCGTCGAGCACGAACCAGGCCAGCGGCCCGTGGCTGTCGCCCAGCAGCAGCCACTGCCCGGGTTCGTCGGGCATCGCCGGCACTGCGCTGTGGCTCAGGGCGCACACGAAGTCGGCCTGGCCGATGCGCAGGCGGCGGTTCTCCACCTGCCCCTCAAGGCCCAGCCCCGGCGTGCTCTGCACGTCGTCGGCGACCGTGATGGTGCGCCCGAAGGCGCGGGCGATCGGGTGCTCGGAGCGGCTTTCGAGGGCGGCGGCGAGGGTCAGGCACTGGTCGGCGTCCAGCGTCCCCAGCGGGCGGATGGCGCGCAATGTCAGGCGCCCCTCGGTGAGGGTGCCGGTCTTGTCGAAAATCACCGTGTCGATCTGGTTCAGGCCCTCCAGCACATGGCCGCGGGTGAGCAGCAGGCCGAGCTTGTGCAGCGTGCCGGTGGCCGCGGTGAGCGCGGTGGGGGTGGCCAGCGAGAGTGCGCAGGGGCAGGTGGCGACCAGCATGGCCAGCACGATCCAGAACGCCCGCGAGGGGTCCAGTTCCCACCACAGCAGGCCGATGGCCGCGGCGGCCACCAGCGAGAAGAGCAGGAACCACTGCGAGGCACGGTCGGCGATCTCGGCCAGGCGAGGTTTTTCCGACTGGGCGCGTTCGAGCAGGCGCACGATGGCCGAGAGTCGGGTGTCCTGGCCCAGGGCCTGCACCTGCACGGTCAGTACGCTCTCGATGTTCAGCGTGCCGGCCGTCACCGCATCGCCGCGCTGGCGCGGTTGCGGCAGGTACTCGCCGGTCAGCAGCGATTCGTCGACGCTCGACTGGCCGTCGATGATGCGCCCGTCGGCGGGCAGCACCGCGCCCGGGTGTACCAGGACCCGGTCACCGGTCTGCAGCTCGCGCAGCAGGATGCGCTGGCTGTTGCCGTCGGCATCCAGGCGCAGGCACGAGGCCGGCAGCAGGTTGACCAGTTGCGCGGTGGCTGCGGCGGTGCGCTCGCGGGCACGGCGTTCCAGGTAGCGCCCGGCCAGCAGGAACAGCGCGAACATGCCCACCGCATCGAAATACAGCTCGCCGCTGCCGGTGATGGCGGTCCAGATCCCGGCGAAGTAGGCCAGGCCGATGGCCAGCGACACCGAGACGTCCATGGTCAGGTGGCGGGTGCGCAGGTCGCGGGCGGCGCCCTTGAAGAACGGCGCGCAGCTGTAGAACACGATGGGCGTGGTGAGAAACAGTGCCACCCAGCGAAGGATGGTGTGCAGCTCCGGGCTCAGGTCGATGTTGAACTCGGGCCAGGTGGCCATGGTTGCCATCATGGCCTGGAACCACAGCAGGCCGGCCACACCGAGCTGGCGCAGGGCGGTGCGGTTCTCGCTGGCCAGCTGCTCGGCGGCGCGGTCGGCCTGGTAGGGGTGGGCGGCGTAGCCGATATGGCGCAGTTCACCCAACAGTTGCGAGAGCGGCAGCTGGCTGTCGGCCCATTGTACCTGCAGGCGATGGTTGGACAGGTTCAGTCGCGCCTCGGCCACCGCCGGCAGGTTGCGCAGGTGCTTTTCGATCAGCCAGCCGCAGGCGGCGCAGCTGATGCCTTCGATCATCAGGGTGGTTTCAGCGAGTTCGCCGGTGTGGCGCACAAAAGGCTTCTGCACGTCGCTGCGATCGTACAGGGCCAGTTCGTCGACCAGTTGCACGGGCAGCGCGTCGGGGTTGGCGCTGGCTTCGCTGCGGTGCTGGTAGTAGCTTTCCAGGTTGCCGGCGACGATGGCTTCGGCCACGGCCTGGCAGCCGGGGCAGCAGAATGCACGGGGTTCGCCGAGTACCACGGCGGTGAAGTGGCTGCCGGCCGGGACGGGCAGGGCGCAGTGGTAGCAAGGCGTGGGGCTGGTCATTGTTATCTATCGCAGATGGGTGGTGACCTTGTCGCGGGTCAAGCCCGCTCCCACAGGGTGTCTGAGCACCGAAAACCTGTGGGAGCGGGCTTGACC